>CAIYCZ010000346.1 GCA_903924805.1 uncultured delta proteobacterium
AAGGCACAGGTTTGCTAAACCTGCGTAGGGGCAACTCTACCGGAGGTTCGAATCCTCTCCCCTCCGATATTTTTTTTCCTGTTTTCAACTCTTTACGCCGGCCGCTTTTTTTGCCAGTGCGGAAATAAAGTCTTTTCCTTCAGCACCGTTTTCAAGATTTGCAAGCCACTCCTGCGGTATTCCATTGATACCGAAACGTGCACCGGCAATTGCGCCGGCCATCGCGCCGATGGAATCAGCATCTCCTCCCATTGAAACCCCGCATAGAACTGCATCGGTAAAGGAATCCGGATGCCGTATCACTGCAAACAGTGTTGCCGGAATTGCATCGAGCGCATCGGAGCCGTTGCCGATTTCCCGCGCTGCTTCATGAGGAGTGGATTCCCGCTCGAGGCATTTTTTTATCGTCTCGAATTTGATCTTGAATACGCTCTCGGTCGGGAATGAAAAGAAACGCGGCAGCCATTCGCCGGCCGGAATATCATTAAGCGCGAGCAATACCGCAAACGCCTGCAAAACAGCGCCCGCAATGCCGAAGGGATGCGTGTGGGTAAGCAGCGAACAGAGACGTACCTGTTCCCCCAATTCACTGATCTCATCCAGTCTGAAAAAAGCGCTTATCGGCCCCACTCTTATGGCAGCACCATCGCCAAAGCTGCCCAGGCCGCCGTACAGAGATCGTGCCGCGTTCTCTATATCCCTGCCATCTTTCCACTGTTCAATGACTTCCAGCATTCCCCCGCCGTATCCGCGCCAGGGTGAGAAACGTTTCATGAACCGCTGCAGAAGAGAGTGCTGATTGATGCAGCCGTTTTCCAGCATCTCTTCAAAAACAGAAATGGTCATCTGCGTATCGTCAGTATAGGTCTTGGGGGGATTTGAACGTATATAACTTGTATCGAGGGGCGGGATCATGTCCGGAAGCCATCCGTCAAAAGCTGCGCCGATCGCATCTCCTACAAAAGTGCCGAATAAAATCCCCTCTATCTTTTCCAGCGGATATTGAATCGTTCTGATCATCGCATCGCTCCCGCCAGTTTCTTCTTTACTATCATCACATCCTTATATTTTTAATATATAAAGGGGCAGGAGTAATGGCAAGAACGCAGTTTACAGAAAAAGAGAAACCGGAAAATCCCTGCTGCTGTATAACAAATAATTACAGGGTTTTATTTTTTTTTCAACCGGAACGTTTTTAAACCGGCAATAAGTTGATCGCCGGTCTGGATCGTCAGCCACATGCCGTCATACCTGAAAAGCCACCTGGCATATATATTCTGAATTTCTTTTGTGTTAAGCGTCAGTTGGCAGGAATTATTCTCCCAGTCAGTGCAATTGCCGGTGACATTGATCTTCCCGACGCATATAACAACGTTAAAAATTGAGGACTCCCCTGCTTTCGCCTCAGTAAATGTACAGGATACCTCCCGGCCCTCGGTATCCTTGCCGTACCACACGCCGTAAAGTATCGGCGGAGAAACAACCTGCGGCTGCAATTCCACAGCAACTGAGGCAGTATCGTGCAGGGTATCCTCTGTACTGACCTTTTCTATATCTTGTTTCGCTGCTGTATCAGAAACATTTTTCTTCTGTGCTGCTGCCGGCAAAATTTTGGGGGGAGCAACTGAGGATCCGGAGTGACCGCTTGTTTTGTTAGAACTGCTGAGCGCACAGCTGAAAACCAGAAGCAGTATACTACTGAAGAAAAGTGCAGCAACCGCTTTCATTGATTCCTCCCTTCAAGATTAAAACAGATTAACCATATCGGTCATAGGGCAACTGAAACAAAACGATATTTCTCTCGACCCCAAGTTAAAAATTCTGATTAAACCATTTACGGCATTTCACAGCTTTTTTTTGCATTTTCCAGCCATTCGATATGCCGTTGAGCCTTTTCAATTAAAATAAAAATCCTCCTCAATGCCATAGTTCTTTAAATATCAGCATTTTTGGAGGATTTTTATGGTGGAGCTGGACGGGTTCGAACCGACGGCCCCCAGACTGCCAGCCTGATGCTCTCCCAACTGAGCTACAGCCCCTATAGTTCAAAATTAGTTCACGGAAACATAAACGGTCAATGAACAGGCCATAATAAAAACAGCGTTTCCCACGAAAAAGAGATATCCGTCTTGAAAATGCCGGTGCCTAAGGCAATCACCATGCCAAACCTGTATAAATGAATTTTTGCCGGAAAATATAGC
>CAIYCZ010000347.1 GCA_903924805.1 uncultured delta proteobacterium
GATGACGAGCGCTCTCAACAGAAATACCAACGCTCCTGTTAATACGGATATGCAGCCCATAACCTATTTTTACCAGCTTCTGCTGTGGGAACTATTTACCGGAGGGCAGGCAGAAGCAGCTATTTTCCAGACTGTTGCGCGGTACATAGTATTCTTCATCGTATCAGTGCTGGTACTATTTTGCCTGGCGCGCAGCCTGCAAATATATGCCGCAACAGGAAAGAGCGTCAAATATTTTAATTGCCTCTGGGCAATCGGCACCACGGGATGCGCCGGCATGGCCCTTGAGCTGGTCCTTATTTTTATGTTTCAAAATATGTACGGGTATATTTACCAGATGATCGGCATTATAGCAGGTTCATTTATGTTTGGCCTGACAGCAGGCGGATACTCCATAAAGAGGCTGATAGCTTCCGGGAGGCCCTGCGGCACTAAGGCGCTGTTGGCCTGTGAAATTGCACTATGCGTGTATGCAGTGCTGCTGCCTTTTGCTTTATCAGGATTGAATATGTTCAGAGAAGCCCTGCAGTTTCCTGTTATTGATGTTACTGCCTGCAGCTTTATGGTATTAGTATTTATAGCCGGCTTTATCGCCGGGCTTGAATTTCCTCTTGTGAGCCATATTCTTATTTCTCATAACAATGATACCGGCACTGCATCAGGGCGGGTAGATGCAGTAGACCATCTGGGTGCATGTGCAGGGGCACTTTTAACCGGAGCGCTGCTGGTGCCGCTTGCAGGTGTTTATCAGGCCTGCTTTATAATGGGCCTTCTCAATGCATCCAGCGTTCTTTTTATCGTGATGCAGATAAGGATGGATAAAAATACGTTGTAATATTAGCAAGATACTGTTTGTATCGTAATAAATTAATTTAGCTGGATGGAGGCGACTATGTACGGATGGGCAGGGAAAATAGTGCGTGTGGATCTTAATGAAAAAAGAGTTTCAACCACTGACATTGAACAATACTGCGAAGATTTTATCGGCGGAATCGGCATTGCGCAAAAGATTTACTGGGACGAGGGGCATCCGGATAAGGATGCGTTTCACCCTGATAACCCCCTCATCTTCATGACTGGTCCCCTGGCTGCAACAGCAGCACCTGCCGCCCCGCGCTGGATAGTCTGCGGCAAATCACCGCTCATGTATCCCGAGACATTTTACAGCGGCAGCATGTCCGGTTTCTTCGGCGCAGAGCTTAAAATGGCAGGGTTTGACGGCATCGTCATAACAGGAAAAGCAGAAAGCCCTGTTTATATAAGCATACACGATGAAAAGGTTGAGATAAAGGACGCACGCCATCTCTGGGGCACTACTAACGGCACCGTTCAGGACGCTGTGCGGAACGCGGAAGGAGATACGGCAAAACTGCTCAGCATCGGCTCGGGCGCGGAAAACGGCTCACGCATCGGGACTATTATGACAGACGTTGGGGGAAGCGGGTCACGTGGTTTTGGCTCCGTCATGGGCGCAAAAAATCTGAAGGCAATAGCTGTGGCAGGAACTGGGAAAATACCGGTGGCGGATGCGGCGGCAATAAAGCGCATACGCAC
>CAIYCZ010000348.1 GCA_903924805.1 uncultured delta proteobacterium
GTCAGCACGAAGATGCCCGCGCCGATGATGGCGCCAATGCCCAGCGTCACCAGGTTGACCGGCCCCAGCGCGCGCCGCAGGCCGTGCTCGGTGTCCGAGGCTTCCGTGCGAAGCCGATCGAGGGACTTTCTCGCTAAAAGCTGAGAGGCCATGCAGGCCGCCTCCTTAAATCCAGTTGCAGGTTTAAAGTCTCAAGTTTCAAGTTCAAAGTTAAAAAATTATGGCGACAATCAAGAGTTTTGAGGATATTGAAGTTTGGCAAAAATCCCGTGAATTTTTAAAAGAGATATATGCGATTTCCAGAAATAATCTTTTGGCTAAAGACTTTATATTACGGGATCAAATTATCAGGGCGGCTATTTCAATTAACTCGAATATAGCTGAAGGTTTTGAGCGCAGTGGTACAAGGGAATTTATTCAGTTTCTATCAATTGCAAAAGGTTCTGCCGGTGAATTAAGATCTCAACTGTATATTGCTTTAGATCAGGGATATATAGATGAAATAAAATTTCAAGAATTAATTGAAATGAGCACAGCAATTTCACGAATGATTAGCGGACTGATAGAATATTTGCGAAAGTCGGAAATCAAAGGAACCAAGTATAGATAAACAGTAACTTTAAACTTTAGACTTTAGACTTTAAAACCTTAAACGCTAAACATAAAATCTTATATATCCAACCTTAAACTTGAAACCTGAAACTTTAAACTTTAATTATGGAAGTCATTACCACCCATATAAACGCAGACTTTGACGGACTGGCATCCATGCTTGCTGCAAAAAAACTGTATCCTGATGCTGTCCTTGCTTTCCCGGGCGGACAGGAAAAGAATCTCAGGAATTTTTTTCTGCAGTCAACCGCGTATGCATTCCAGACGGAAAAAATAAAGAATATCCCTCTCAATAGAGTAACACGGCTGATCCTTGTTGACATACGCCAGCCGGGCCGCATCGGAAAATTTGCATCCCTGTGTAACAGAGCCGGTGTTGATATTCATATTTATGATCATCACCCGAAGTCAGCTGATGATGTTTCCGGGACCGTTGAGTTTATAAAACCGGTTGGCTCAACCTCCACCATAATGTGTCAGATACTTAAACAGCGCAGTATTGAAATTACCCCGGACGAGGCGACGGTACTGATGCTCGGTATTTATGAGGATACGGGAAATCTCACCTTTGCTTCAACCACGCCTGAGGACTTTGAAGCAGCTGCCTATCTGTTAACAAAAGGCGCCAGCCTGAACATGGTTTCTGACATGATAACCAGGGAGCTCACTGCCGAGCAGATCTCGCTGCTGAACGAGCTCATAGAAAATGCCTATATAAAAAACATAAACGGCATCGATATCATGATCGCGAAGGCTTCCTGCGATGCCTATGTCGGTGAGTTTTCTGTTCTGGTGCACAAGTTAAAGGATGTGCAGAATGTAAACGTGCTGTTTGCCATTGCCAGCATGGATGACAGAATTTATTTGGTTGCCAGAAGCCGCATACCGGAGATTAATGCCGGGGAGATAGCATCAGAGTTCGGCGGGGGAGGGCACCCCACGGCTGCTGCGGCAACCGTTCATACTATGACGATCACGCAGGTTGAACAAAAACTTGTTGAAGTGCTGAACAGTAAAATTAAACCAATAAAGGTGGCAAAGGATTTCATGGCAGCTCCGGTAAAGACCATACAGACAAATGAATCCGTTGAAAAAGCCGGCGAGCTGTTAACCAGATATAATATCAACGTCCTGCCGGTTATGAACAGGCACCGGCTCGTTGGTCTCATCACACGCCAGGTTGTAGAGAAAGCTTCCTTCCATGGATTAAAAAATGTAGCGGTTGCGGAATACATGACATCCGAGTTTACTACGGTAAAACCGGACACTCAGCTAAGTATAATTCAGCGCTCTATAATTGAAAACAACCAGCGGTTTCTCCCGGTGGTGAAGGGAGGAAAGCTTGTGGGAGCGATAACACGCACTGATCTTCTCAGGGTGCTGCATGTGGATGCCGTTGCTGATACTGTTGAAAGTGAGCCATCCGCACATAATACCCGTAAAAAAGCCGTGCATTTGCTGCTCAAGGAACGACTGGCAAAGCCGGTTGTTTCACTGCTGCGGGATATTGGAAACGCTGCTGATTCATTGGGATACAATGTATACGCTGTGGGCGGGTTTGTGCGGGATGTTTTCCTCAGGCTGGAAAATTTCGATATAGATATTGTTGTTGAAGGTGATGGTATACGGTTTGCGCGGAAATTTGCAGCACGGTATGGCTGCGAAATTAAAATTCACAAGAGATTCGGTACTGCCGTTATGTTTTTAAAAAACGGTAATAAGATTGATGTCGCTTCCGCGCGTCTTGAATATTATGAACACCCGGCAGCACCCCCGAAAGTTGAGTGGAGCTCAATTAAACTCGACCTGTATCGAAGAGACTTCACCATTAACACCCTTGCTATACAGCTTAATAAAAGCTGCTGGGGTAACTTAATCGACTTTTTTGGCGCAACCCGGGACATAAAGGAAAAATTTATCCGGGTTCTTCACAACCTCAGCTTTGTAGAAGACCCCTCAAGAATTTTCCGTGCAATTCGTTTTGAGCAGCGTTTTTCATTTCGTTTGAGCAAACTAACTAAAAGTCTCATTGAAAACGCTGTAAAAATGAACTTCCTGAATAATTTAACCGGTAAGCGGATATCCACTGAGCTTCTGCTTATCCTGAAAGAGGATAAAGTTCTTTCCACACTGAAAAGACTTTCCGAGCTCGGACTGCTTACCTGCATTCACCCGTCCATACAGTATGATTCCCGCCTTAAATCTCTGTTAAAAAACATCAAGGATGTTTTATCGTGGTTCGAGCTGTCATTCCTTGATGACCTTTGTGAGGAGTGGATAGTTTATTTTCTCGGTCTTATTGATCATCTGACCGTGGAGGAGACTTCATTACTGTGCACACGTTTCCATATCAATAAGAAAGACTCCTTTAAAATAGCAGCAGCAAAAACACAGGGGCATGCAGTATTGCAGTGGATGCTCAGTAAGAGGTCATTCAAAAACAGTGAGCTGTATCGAAATCTCAATGCGCTGCCGGTTGAGGTGTGTCTGTATCTCATGGCAAAAACAAATCAGAAGTCCGTACAAAAGGCTTTTTCCCTGTACTTCACGCATCTGCAGAATACCCGCATCCATGTGAGCGGCAATGACCTTATGCGGATGGGAATACAGCCGGGGAAAATCTATACACAGATATTAACCGATCTCCTTGAAGCCGTATTAAACAAGGAGGTAAGCGGCAGAAAAGGTGAGATTGAATATATTAAAAAGAAATACGCGCGAGAATTTGCTTGAAACAGCAGGTTAGTCTCTTAAGACTGAATTTACTGCAAATAGGGAAAGTAAAATTAAAAATCTGGAACTCAAGAAATCAGGAAATATTTGTAAAAAAAATCCCCTCCGACTCCCCTTTAAAACAGGGGAGGGTAAGCAGTTCCCCCTTTTGTAAAGGGGGATTAAGGAGGATTTTAAATATTCAGATGCCTCGCAGCTATGCTGCGGGGTAATTCACTTTTACCCTGTGAGTTCCTCAAGTTCCAAATTCAATCTTCTTTGTTTTTTTAGTCTTTGCAATTAACTTTGGTTCCGGCTCGTCCGGGTTAGGTGTTAAGAGTTATTGGATAAAAGGGGTATTCGTGGAAATTATAGTGATGATCCTGTTATTACTGTTCTCCATAATTGTTCATGAAGTCGCCCATGGATATACTGCATATCTCTGTGGTGATCCTACGGCAAAAGCTCAGGGAAGGCTCACCCTGAATCCCTTTGCCCATATAGATATGGTAGGTACTATTTTATTTCCTCTTATGCTGGTGCTGACAAAATCCCCCATTCTGTTTGGATGGGCAAAGCCCGTCCCGGTTAACATCGGGCTGCTGAGAAATCCGCGGCGAGACCATCTCCTGGTATCTCTTTCAGGGATTACTGCAAACCTGTTACTTGCCATCCTGTTTACCGTGCTGTATGGTTTTTCTATTGTTCTGCTGCAGCCGCCGTTACATCAGGGATGGCTGGTGCTGGTGAGCGCGGGCATAGAGATAAACGTGCTGCTTGCTGTTTTTAATATTATGCCAATACCGCCCCTTGACGGCTCATGGATTCTTTACCAGATGCTCCCCCGGTCTCTTGCCCGGATATATCTCAAAATATTTCCATTCGGATTTTTAATTCTTGTTCTTTTATTGATGACAAATACGCTTAATTACCTTATGATTCCTCTAAGAACAGCTTTATACAGGCTGTTGTCTGAAATTATAATAATCATTGTCCGTTAACACCCGGTAGCGCTTATCTGGCCATGACCTATAAAGTTAAGTTAGAAATATTTGAAGGGCCGCTGGATCTTCTGTTGTATCTGATTCGCAAAAACGAGATAGATATTTACGATATTCCCATCGTTACCATAACCCATCAGTACATTGAATACCTTGATCTGATGAAAGCCCTCAATCTTGAAATCGCCGGTGAATTTTTGGTTATGGCAGCAACACTGATGCACATAAAATCGCGCTCCCTGCTGCCGCATCAGGAAGAGCTGGAAAATGAGGAAGGTCCTGATCCCCTTGAGGAACTGCGCAGACAGCTTATCGAGTATCAAAAGTATAAAGATGTTGCACAGGTGCTTAAGGGAAAGGAAATTCTGGAAAAGGATGTTTTTAAGCGCAGCTTTTATGAAGTCAGTGAACTCCAGGATGGCGAACCATCATTTGATGAAGTGAACCTGTTTGATCTCCTGAACGCCCTTAAGAGCGTTCTAAAGAAAAGCTCTGGTGATACGCTCATGGAGGTCACTGCAGAACAGATATCAGTTAAGGACAAGATTGCCGAGATACTGGAGAACCTCAGAAGTAAAAGGACCATGACGTTTGACTCTCTCTTTACCGGTTTATCCACCAGGCTTGAGATAATCAGCACGTTTCTTGCTCTTCTGGAACTGATCAAGCTTCAAGCTGTCAGGGTATTGCAGCAGGCGCCGTTCAGGACCATACATATTTATTCAGTAGAGGAAACGCTCTCTTCTGATGAGCCTGTCCCCCATGCCACTGACGAAATACTGTAAGTTTTAAAAGGCCGCATAACAGGATATGAATTATAATAAGGAGAACAATGGACAGGGCAGAAATTAAACCCATTATTGAAGCGCTTATTTTTGCTTCGGATATACCCATCACGGTTGATAAAGTAAAACAGATCCTGGAAAACGTAGCAAAAAGGGATATCGAAGCAGCTATTGAAGAGCTCAAGAATGATTATGCAATGCAGAGCAGGGGCTTTTACCTTAAGGAAGTCGCCAATGGATTCCAATTTCGTACCCATTCGGCATATGCCCACTGGTTAAAGAAACTGAAAAAATCAAAACCATTGCGATTGACCCAGCCGACGCTTGAGACACTTGCCATTATTGCTTACAAACAGCCAATTACCAGAATTGAAATTGATAAAATAAGAGGTGTTGACAGCGGCGGCATCATAAAAACCCTGCTTGATAAAAAGTTCATTTACATTGCAGGCAGAAAAAATATTCCCGGCAAACCTTTTTTATTTGTAACGACAAAAATATTTCTTGAAGTCTTCGGGCTTGAAAATTTATCAAGCCTTCCGTCCATCAGAGAAATTGGCGAGCTGGATAACAGCCAGCTTCCATCGCTCCTGAAAGATAAGATGTCGCAGGGGATTGATTATAACGAAGACATCCCGTTGTATCCCGATGATCAGGGGGTTACTGCGGAAGGGGAGGGGGAGGGGGCAGCACAGCCGTTACGCGAAGACCATCTGCCGCACACAATGGCAGATGACAGCGTGCGCTCTGCTGCTCACGAAGAAGATGAAGTCAACGATAACCATGATGAATAATTGCAAAACATGCAGGAACGGTTACAGAAAATCATAGCAGGTGCAGGAATTGTTTCGCGAAGAAAGGCTGAAGAGCTGATAACAATCGGCAGGGTCAGCGTAAACGGCGTAACCGTAAAAAAGCTCGGCACCAAGGCAGATCCTCACCGTGACCGGATCGAGATTAATGGTCAAATACTGCCCCGTTCTGAAAATAAAATGTACCTTATGCTGCATAAACCAAAGGGGTATGTCACAACACTGCACGATCCTGAAGGGAGGCCAACAGTTGCAGACCTCGTGGGCTCAATTCCGGAACGGCTCTATCCTGCGGGCCGGCTGGATTATGATACAGAAGGCCTCCTGATTCTTACCAATGACGGCGCATTTGCCCATCTTCTTCAGCATCCAAGTCACAATATAGCAAGAACATATCTTGTGAAGGTCAAGGGATTTCTCAGTGATGTAACAGTAAAAAAGCTTGAACAGGGTGTCTATCTGGATGGTTTTAAGACGGGGAGGGTACGGATAAAGCTGCTCAGAAGGCTGCAGAGAAACAGCTGGCTTGAAGTGACTATCTGGGAAGGTAAAAACAGACAGCTAAAAAGAATGTTCGAATCGATTGGTCATTCCACCATGAGGATTATCCGGGTTGGTTTTGGCACCCTGAAGCTTGACAGAGGACTTAAACCGGGCACGCATAGAAATCTTACCCGTGATGAAATAGACAGATTGGA
>CAIYCZ010000349.1 GCA_903924805.1 uncultured delta proteobacterium
GTCCGAGGAAAATAAAAAGAAAATTTTAGAGTTCTGGGCGTGGACATATGACCAGCAGGATTTGGTAAAAGCAAATTTGAGCGATGACTACAATTCCTTTTTGGGACGGATGGCCGAATTGACCATTCTTCTGGATAAGATCGATGATGAAAAAGAGAAGTGGCTTCTTTTGTGTGCCCCTCATATTGATCGTCATCACAACTCTATGTTCTTCATTGAATACCTGACTAAATTTAATGATGAGGATAGCATTAAGCGGATCGGTAAGATTTTTTTGAAGATGTTGGAGAACGCAACGCCCACATTCAGGCAAGAAGATATAGAACTGATTGTTCAAAGGATTTACGAGAAGGGTGACTGGGATGACGCTGAGGCTATCTGCAATACATACGGCAGACGTGGGATTCATTTCCTCAAACCTGTGTGGGAGGAATACCAGAAAAAGAAGAAGGTTTAACCCGTATCTTTCCCGGTTTGTGCCGTCCTTGGGGAATCGGAGTAGAAGAGAGGGTCGCGTCTACACTCATGACAATGAAAAATGTAGATCCTACTACTATCTCTCAGCAAAAATCCTAAATCCTAATTTTCTGATATTAAATAATGCCAAATTTCAAAATCAAAATCCGAAAAATTTTTTTATTCTATAATGATGTTTATGAATTTCTGTAATTGGTGCTTTGGATTTGTTTAGAGTTTAGGATTTGGAGCTTAGGATTTATTTTATTCCCCCGCACACCGGGCAGTCAGGCATCTTTTTCTGCGGCAGTTCGGTGAACTCCATGGTGAAGCCATCCCAGATGAGCAGCCTTCCCCTGAGATTAGTTCCTATACCGCTTAAATATTTGATTGCCTCAAGCGCTTCAAGGCAGCCGATGACGCCCGCGGTGGCGCCAACGATCGGGAACAGAACTTTGGGGATGGTTCCTGAGTGAATACACCAGAGGCAGGGAGTCTCAGGTGATTGTATAAAGGTGAGCTGCCCGCGCATGCCATACACCCCTGCATGAACCATGGGGATGCGGTTTTTAACCGCATAGGAATTGAGCAGCTGGCGGGTTTCAAAGTTATCAAGGCAGTCAACTATCAGGTCAACATGCCCGACTGCTGCCTGTACATTTGTCTGAGACAGTTCGTCGGTTACCGGTTCTACGGTTATCTCAGGATTAAGCCGGGAGAGAGTCTCCTGCGCGGAAACGGCTTTGTTTTTGCCTATGCGTGAATCGTCGTGAAGTATCTGGCGGTTGAGATTGGAAAGCTCAAGCGTGCCGCAGTCACAGATGCGGATGGTGCCCACCCCGGCAACGGCAAGATAGATGGCAACCGGGCTGCCAAGTCCCCCGGCTCCTGCAATGAGTACCCTGGAATTTTTCAGCCTGAGCTGGGCTTCTTCCCCCCAGTCGGGGAAAATCATCTGCCGGTGATAGCGGTTTTGTTCCCGTTCTGATAAGGCCATAATTGCCAAGTTTAAAGTTTCAAGTTCAAAGTTTAAAGTTTAAAGTTCAAAGTTTCAAGTTTTTTAACTTTAAACATGAAACCCGGAACTTGAAACTATGTATTCCCCCCTCCAATAATAAGGCCCAGCCACAGGACATCACCATCCTTGAGCCTGGTCTTTAATCCATCAGGGAAATCCTGTACCCATTGAATACGGCTCTTGTTTAAATAAATATTTGGCGTTTTATACGGCTTGCCATCAAGCATGCCTTCTGCGTATATATGGCGGCCGAATTTTTCGCCATATTTTTCAATGAGCATGTCCAGAAACTCTTCCACGGTCACGCCATCTTTCACTTGAACGGTTTCCAGATCCTTTTTGGCGATGTCAAGTACGGTAGTAAAATATTTACAGGTTATCGTGGGCATCCCTTTTCACCTCCGTGTGTTTTCATTACCTGTCCCTGCATGGGAAGGACTGAAATTTTATAACTCCAATTTCACCTGTTGTCAATTGACATGTATGCGGATACCCCTCATCACCCAGTTTACTGACCGGCAGCGCAGGGCACCCACCCCGTCCAGCACTGTGGAAAAGCTTCATAAAACTAATTGACACGCAATTTTAATTATGTTACTTCAAAACATTGTACAAAAAGAATTGACGTCTGTTAACGGGTATCGGTCTTCCGAGCCGCTTAAACAAAGGGTTTAGCGGCCGAAAAGGCTGGAGGCAGACCCTTCAGCCCGCCGTGTTTGCAAAGGAAGCCTGAGGGGTATTAGCATACCCTTTTTCAGGCTTTCTTTTTTTTGAGGATATACTTAAAATATTTGTGGAAAGGAGGTGTAGGTAATAATTTTGTTAAGGGTGTGCTCACAGGAAATGAGCAATGTATTTGAAAACCATCTTTTGACACTGTTTTGAAAAGGGAGAATGATTATGAGTAACGGAAAAGCCCTGATGTATAATCAGGAAAAATGCACTGGGTGCAGAAGCTGTGTCGTAGGATGCTCCCTGTACCATGACGGCGAGTGCGGCAAAGTGACATCACGAGTTGCCGTCGTGAGAAATGAGAGATTCGGGGAATCTTTTGTAGTCGGGTGTGATATGTGTACCGACGCACCCTGCGCAGCAGTATGCCCAACTGGAGCATGTGCTATGGACACCACCGCAGGCATTACAAAGATCAATGCCGAGAAATGCATTGGCTGCAAGGAATGTGCAATGGCCTGCCCGTTTGGTGTAATCAATATGCACTATAAAACCGGTAAAGCTTTCAAGTGTGACCTCTGTGAAGGTCGTGATGCCGGCCCTGTATGTGCTGACTGGTGCCCGAGCGGCGCTATCACATATGCAAGTCCTAACATTGCATTAAAGGCCAAACGCCGGACAAAGCTGATGGAACGTTTAGAAGCTGCTAAAGCTGGAGAGGAGGGTTAAGACTATGTATGGATGGGCTGGACAAAGACTACGTGTAGATCTTTCCTCAGGAAAGATAACTAAAGAGCCTCTCTCCTATGAATACCGCCGCAAATGGATGGGCGGACGGGGCTTTAACTCAGACATTATATATAATGAAGTACCGCCGCACCTTGATCCTTTTGATCCCAGAGCACGGGTGTGCTTTGGTGTGGGACCGGTAAGCGGTACCGCTGCTCCTTCAACGGGACGCGTGACGGTTACCTGCAAGAGCCCGCTCACCGGCGGTTTTGGTGACTCCAACATGGGCGGTCACTGGGGCGCAGAGCTCAAATATGCAGGGTACGATCAGATAGTTGTTCAGGGCCGGGCAAAAAATCCGGTCTATATCTGGATCGATGATGACAAGGTAGAGATCCGCGATGCGCGGCACCTGTGGGGCAAATTCCCCCGCGAAGCAGACCAGATGATAAAGGAAGAGCTGGGAGACGAGGATATTCACATGATGCTCATCGGACCTGCCGGTGAGAATATGGTGCGGTTTGCCTGCACGTTTAACGACGTATGGCGGGCAGCCGGAAGAACCGGCACGGGCGGTGTAATTGGCTCCAAGAACCTTAAAGGAATTGCAACCCGGGGTTCAGGCACGGTTAAAATTGCTAATCCCAAAGCGATGATGGATGTCTGCAATCGTTTGCGGCAGGTCTTCAAAAATGACCCCATGAAAATCGGTCTCAACGTGTACGGCAGCCTGTGCCTCATCAATGTAGCCAACCGTGACGGCTGGTTCCCCTGGAGAAACTTCCAGGGCGGCGCACACCCCCTGGCAAACAACATGTCAGGTGAAACCCATGCCAAGACCGTTTTAAAACACCGTGAAGGCTGCTTTGCCTGTCCGATCGGCTGCGGCAGATTCACCCACATTAAAGAGGGTAAGTGGGCTGGTGAAGAGTTCGGCGGGCCGGAATATGAACATGCAGTACCGACCGGACCGCGTGTTGGTATCCTTGAGGATGCTAATGACATATGGCACAATGCACGGCTGACCAACGACTACGGCATGGACGGTATCGAGACCGGTGCCGTTATCTCAGCAGCAATGGAATGGTATGAAAAAGGTCTCATCACCACCAAAGAGACTGGCGGACTCGAGTTGGAATGGGGCAATGAGGAAGTAGTGGATAAGCTTATCCCCATGATAGCTACGCGCCAGGGCTTTGGAGCAATCCTTGCTGAAGGTGGTGACCGGGCTGCTGATAAGCTGGGACTGGGCGATGAAGGCCATTACTACACTATCACCACCCGCGGTATGTCCCTCCCCGGCGATGATCCGCGCGGCCTTGGTTTCGGCTACGGGCTCTCCTTTGCAATGGGCACCCGCGGCGGCTGTGACCATCTTCGGTCACTGTGCTGCCTCGAGCTTTCCGGCGCCCTCTATCCGGGTCTCAACACCAAGATTCTCGGTGATGAAAGACCCAATAAGCCGGTCACTACGGTAGGCAAGCCCTACATGGTTTACTATGAGGAGAACCAGAAGACGACAACTGACTGTCTGCAGGTCTGCTGCTTTACCACCCACTGGTCCTATGCGGTGCTCACGCCGGATCAGGTAGAATACTTAAACGCCGTAACCGGGCTTGAGTTCACCGAGGAAGAGTTCCAGGAGATCGGCGAGCGCATTATAAATCTGGAACGCGCGTACTGGGCACGCCTTATGTCAGGCGCCCGTGAAGACGTCGTTCCGGAGCGGTTCACCAAGGAGCCGATGCCCCAGGGTGTTGACTACCAGACCAATGTCGGCGTTGTGTTTCCCTTAAGCGAAATGCTGAAGAAGTATTATAAGTACCGTGACTATGAGCCCGGAACCGGATTCCCCAGCGAGCGGAAACTGAAACAGCTCGGCCTTGATTACGTGGCTAAAGACCTGGCACCGCTGCGCAGCAAGTACCTGTCTGAATCTGAAAAGAAAAAGAAAAAATACTACTATTAAAACAGCATTTAGTTGAAGGGAGGTCATGAGAATATGAGCATTTTGACAAAAGCACAGGCCAAAAATTTCGCAGAGATGGATGATTTCATGCTCGAGCTTTGCGACTTTTTAAAGAGTAAAGGCGTCATAGATGCTAAGATCCACCGCAGCATTCTGCTGAAGGGCTTTTCCAGGCTGGTTGACTACCTGCAGGAAAAGAAGGCGATTAGCGCTAAGGAGGCTAAAGAGGCTATGGAAAAAGGGTATACCTCACTGGTATACGCTTTGGCTAAATAAGTCTCTATTTCTGCGTACATAAGTAAAAGGCCTGGAACCAATTACCTGCTTATTGGGTGAAAAGGTTTCAGGCCTTTTTTTTATATTGAAAATCTTGTAGAACTTAGTAGATACTAAGGGTTAAAGAAGGCAGGGATTCAAGTGGCCAAGCAAACTAAAGGCAAAAAGGTCAAAAGGTGAAGAGGCGAATTTTTTAACCTCTTAACCTCTTAGCCTATTAGCCCATTTCATCCTCAAACCCTCAATAGAACTGCGGCTATGCAAAGAATAATTATTTTTGTACTTATGTTATTGGTCTTGTCACCTGTTAACCGGGAAGCCCGTGCCGCTTCTCTCCATGAAGCGGTACAAAAGGGGAATCAGCTCGTGCGGGAAGGAAAGCTTGACGATGCCCTTAAAACATATGTGGATGGGCAGATTGAACACTCTGATGATCCCCGCCTGAAATATAATATAGCCGCTACCCAGTATAAGATGAAAAACTACGAGGAGGCGGTAAAGGGTTTTCTTGATACTGCTGCAACCTCAAAGGACGTGAAGCTGGAGGAACAGGCACTGTATAATTGCGGCAACGCCCGGTACCGGCAGGGAAAGCTGGAAGAGGCGATAGAATATTATAAGAAGGCACTTGGACGTAACCCTGATGACCGGGATGCCAAACACAACCTTGAGTTTGTTCAGGAAGAGTTAAAAAAGCGCATCAACGAGGCACAGGAGACCGCAAAAAAACAGGAGCAACAGCAAAAACAGGAACAGAATAATCAGCAGCAGCAACAGAATCAGGAACAGCAACAATCCCAGCAAAAGCAGCAGCAGAATCAAGCCCAGCAAGAGGATAAGAACAAACAGCAGCAACAGCCGCAGCAGCAAAAAGAGCAGAAACAGGAAGAACAGAAAAGCGCAGGGCAGGAAGAAAAGAAACAGGAGCCTCAGGCAGGCGAGCAGCAGGAACAGCAGGGTGCGCAACAGCAGAACAGTGCCCGGGCAGAGAAAAAAGAAAACAAGTCTGATGAAACACAGTCCACCCCCACGCAGGCCCGGCAGATGACTAAAGAAGAGGCAGAGCAGTGGCTCAGCAGCATTGAAGAGAACCGCGAAAAAGAGCTTAAAAATGTTAATCTAGAAATTGAAGTATTGAGGAATGCACTGCATCTAAAACAAGAAGCTGCTGAAGAAGGCTTGACCACAGAGGCCA
>CAIYCZ010000350.1 GCA_903924805.1 uncultured delta proteobacterium
CCTTTGTTCAGCTTTCCTCTTTACTTACCACAGTTTTAATGGTAGAAAAATTATTTTCTTTGAAAGAGTATACGGAAATGAATAGACCGACTGTTGCAGAAATCGATCTGGCTGCCCTGCGCTATAATGTATCCAGGATAACCCGGCTATCAACCAATCCAGGCAAAATGCTTGCAATTGTCAAGGCAAACGCCTATGGACATGGTGCGGTACATATTTCCCGGGAACTGGTAAAATGCGGCATTGATTATCTCGGCGTTGCTATATGTGAAGAAGCTGCTGAACTCAGGCATGCCGGCCTTCAGGTTCCCATTATGGTTATGGGGGGCATTTACAGCGGTCAGGAAGAAGCTGCCATCAAATATAATCTTGTCCCGGTCATCTTTGATATTACTGCCGCCAGGAGCCTTAATGCAATTGCATCACAGAATGGGATCTTCATAAAAGTCCACATAAAGCTTGATACCGGCATGGGAAGAATTGGCATCATGCCCAATGACCTTGACACTTTTTTCCAAAGCCTGAAAGCCTGTAACAACCTCGTTGTTGACGGCCTGCTCACCCATCTGTCAGCAGCAGATGCCTGTACCGAGAATTCAGACAACTTTACCTGCCGCCAGATAGATATGTTTCTTAGCCTGTCAGGCAGGATCAGAGACATGGGGTTTTCCCCCTCTTTTCTTCATCTTGCAAACAGTGCAGCAATAATAAGGAGGCTGGAACCGTGTTTTAATCTGGTTCGGCCCGGCCTGATGCTCTATGGCATAAGCCCCTCACCACAGGTATCCACTGATCTAAAGCCGGTCATGAGCCTTAAAACAGGGGTAATTGCGATAAAGAGCGTCCCCAAAGGCTACAGCATCAGCTACCGGAGGACCTTTATAACCCAGCGGGAAAGTGTCATTGCAACGCTTCCCATTGGCTATGCCGATGGTTACAGCCGTCAGTTGTCAAACCGGGCGCAGGTTATTATTCACGGCTGTAAGGCCCCGGTTGTCGGCGTTGTATGCATGGATATGGTCATGGTTGATGTGACCGATATACCGGATGTCATGGTGAATGATGAGGCAATCCTTATTGGCTCACAGGGGGAAGAACATATCAGCGCACGAGACCTCGCAGACAGTGCGCAGTCCATCCCGTATGAAATTCTATGCGGTATCAGCAGCCGCGTTCCACGGGTGTATGTACATGGGGTTTGAACCACAGAGAAGTTGTGGTTTTTCTCTATGTTTTTAAAAAATATAATTTTAATCTCATCTGTGTACTGTGGTATATTTTAATCAATTGTTTAGAAAGGGGAATGGTGTATGGCGAAAATTAAAAAGGCTATTATCAGCGTATCAAACAAAACAGGTATTCTTGAAATTGCAAAAGAGCTCAGTACATTCGGTGTAGAGATCCTTTCAACCGGCGGCACAGCAAAGGCTCTCCGCGAGGCAGGTCTTGCAGTAAAGGACGTATCAGAATACACCGGGTTTCCGGAAATGCTTGATGGCCGGGTTAAAACCCTGCATCCAAAGGTCCACGGCGGCCTTCTCGGCATGAGGTCAAACCCCGAGCATGTCAGCAAAATGAAAGAATACGGTATTGATCCTATCGATATGGTTATCGTGAATCTCTATCCCTTTGAAGAAACTGTTGCAAAAAAGGACTGCACCCTCGAAGATGCAATTGAGAATATAGATATCGGCGGTCCCACCATGCTCCGCTCTTCTGCTAAAAATTACAAAGACGTGACCGTAATAATTGACCCTGCCGACTATCAAAAGGTTATTGCCGAGATGACGGCACATGATGGTGCGGTATCCGTTGAGACCAATTTTTACCTGGCAAAAAAGGTTTTCCAGAGGACCGCCCAATATGACACAGCAATAACCCGGTATCTGGCAAAAATTTAAAAACACCGGGTTCTTGTGGTCAAGGGCTCAAGAGGACAGACACATAAAATCACGTGGACCCTCGAACCCTGGAATCCTTAAACCCTTTTCACTATGGAGTAGTTATGGGTATCAAGGTACTCATCATCGGTGGCGGCGGAAGAGAGCATGCACTTGCCTGGAAGGTAGCAGCAAGCCCGCAGGTTGACAGGATCTACTGTGCCCCCGGCAATGCTGGCATTACCGAGTTTGCCGAGTGTGTATCCATTGACCCGTCGCATACAGGGGCACTGCAAGACTTTGCCGTGCGTAACAAGATTGATCTTACCATTGTCGGGCCTGAACTTCCTTTGACCCTTGGAATAGTTGATGCTTTTGAACACGCGGGCTTGCGTATTTTCGGCCCGGCCAAAAATGCTGCCCTTCTTGAAGCAAGTAAGATATTTGCCAAGGAGATCATGAGAGACTGCGGTATTCCGACTGCAGATTTTGCCACCTTTTCTGATGTTGAGCGCGCCAGAAATTATGTGAAACAAATACATGCCCCTGTTGTGGTCAAGGCTGACGGACTGGCATCAGGCAAAGGGGTATTCCCGTCACTTACCGCTGATGAGGCACTCGAAGCAATTGAACGGATAATGATAAAAAAAGAGTTTGGCAGTTCCGGCGCGGCACTGGTTGTCGAAGATTTTTTACGTGGTGAAGAGGCATCGTTTATCTGCTTTACTGATGGAAGAACGGTTTCGCCCATGCCTTCATCACAGGATCATAAACGCGTTTTTGACGGAGACAGGGGACCGAACACCGGCGGCATGGGCGCCTATTCCCCGGCCCCGGTAGTCACTCCGGAAATCCATGAACGGGTCATGGAAAAAGTTATGCGCCCCATGGTTGCTGCACTAAAGGCTCGTGGCATTACCTATAAGGGTGCACTGTACGCAGGGCTCATGATAGAACAGGGTGAACCGCGGGTGCTTGAATTTAATGTCAGATTTGGCGACCCTGAAACACAGCCTCTCATGCTCAGGCTGAACACGGACATTATTGACATTTTAAATGCAGTCATTGATGAACGGCTGTCAGAGATATGCGTTGACTGGGACCCCCGTCCTTCCGTTTGTATAGTTATGGCAGCGGATGGGTATCCGGGGAAATATGAAAAGGGACGCCCTATCAGCGGCCTGAAGGAAGCTGCAGCAGTTCCTGATACGGTTATTTTTCATGCCGGCACTTCGCTGCGAAATGGTCAGGTGGTAACCGATGGCGGCCGGGTACTGGGCGTAACCTCCCGGGGGTGTACTATTACCGATGCCATACAAAATGCCTATACTGCGGCGGATAAAATTCACTGGGAAGGCGTCCATTACAGACACGATATTGCGCACCGAGCCATAAACAGATAACACTGCCTATTATGCAGAATATTTGGTTAGCATCAAGAAAAGATATATTCCTGAAAGGTCTGATTCAAGACTTTTTTGAGGCAAAAGTATATTTTGACAGCCTGTGTGATAAATACAGGCAATCGTCCATTGTGCCGTACCGACTGCTGGATACGTGGATTGGAACAGAGACTAAAAAAGGCTCTCTGTGGAACCTCAAGGACCAGTGCCACCGGCTGTTCCGGAATGCAGGTTCAAAAAACAATCCCTATGAATACCTGTTTGACTGGACCATAGGTTCCATTTTTCATGAGGCAATCAAGCTTAAGGAAGATGCGTATCAACTGGAATCATACAAGCCGCTTCTTGAGCTGGAGGTCTATAAAAAAAACCGGGCATTAACCAAAATAATCCATGAATATTTCCCCGTAATAGAAAACGCCCGCAGCAATCTGAAAGATGAATTAACCCGCATCGGAGAACTCTTCTTAAAAGCTATTTTTCAGCTTAAGGAAATCATTCCCTTATACCGTGACAATATATTGCTGGTTCGCTTTTTACTTGATAATAGTAAAAAGGTGCCTGAAAATTTATTTGGCAAGGACTCGTTTGGGAATATACTTCAC
>CAIYCZ010000351.1 GCA_903924805.1 uncultured delta proteobacterium
ATAACAAATGATAATCCTGCCATAATAGGTACCTCCTTTGCTTAATAAAAGCTATTAGCCATTAGCTATCAGCTATTTTTAATTCTTCCCCCCTGTGCGCTGTGTAGATGTACCGGTTCATAACGATTTCAGGTCATCGTCGCTTCTGTCTTTCTTGATTGAAGTCACCAGAGAGAAAACCCATCCGATAATAATGCCGGCAAACAGAAAACCTAACAGCATAAGAGAAAGTGACATTTCTTTGGACAGAAAGAGAAAGTTCAACTTTACCGGGTCCGTATTCTGAAAAGTAAAAATTGCCACAAACGCGAGAATAATTAAAAAGCCGATAAATTTAACTGTTGCCATTGCTTAATTCCTCAATCAGTCGTTAAAATATTTACCCTTTTTGAAAATGCAGTAGATCCTTTTTTGCCTCAACTTTTTACCATTTCTCATATACATAAAATACTATAAGTGCCTGCCTCATTGCAACCTATTTTAAATAGCTGTGTGAAGCGAAGCAGGTGGCTATTTTTTACAAATCCCTTGAAACCAGCAGTTAATGATGATACATACTCCAGTAACTATCTGCCTGGATACCTATGGATGAATCAATAAAAAAGAACCGGCGCAAAGTTCAGCTTAGAAAT
Organism: uncultured delta proteobacterium; assembly: GCA_903924805.1. GTDB lineage: Bacteria > Desulfobacterota > WTBG01 > CAIYCZ01 > CAIYCZ01 > CAIYCZ01. The sequence continues at coordinate 633 of CAIYCZ010000351.1, forward strand.
TACTGGGCATACCACAACAGGAGGAAAAGCCCGCAGCCTGCAGGAGGCTACGAGAACATCTGCCAGTGCGGGAAGGCTGTGGAGTTCTGCCCTGAGTGTGATACTATGCCTGACAGCGACACGTCAGGTGAATCAGATTTTCTGGAATAACCATATGCTTCTGCCTCCCGCAGGAGGCGATCCTTTTAATACCATTCCCGTATGCCGTTCATAGCAGACTTTCATATTCATTCCCGCCTGTCGCGCGCTACAAGCCCTCAAATGAACCTTGAAAATATTTACAAATGGGCTCAGCTCAAGGGCATAACCGTAGTTGCAACGGGAGACTTTACCCATCCCGCATGGTTTGCCGAGCTCAAGGAAAAGCTTGAACCCGCAGAGCCGGGGCTCTTTCAGATCAAAAAAAGATATGTACATGAAGTTGAAAAAGAGATACCTGAGTCCTGCCGTGCACCGGTCAGATTTCTTCTGTCAGTAGAAATAAGCACTATCTACAAAAAAGGGGATCGCACCAGAAAAATACACACTATTTTTCTCTCACCTGATTTTGTCTCTGCGGGGACGCTGAATGCTTCACTTCAGGAATGCGGTAACATTAAATCAGACGGCCGCCCCATCCTGGGCATGGACTCTAAGCTTCTCCTGCAGATGGCCCTTGATGCTTCGTCGGACAACACCTGCATCCCCGCCCATATCTGGACGCCGCATTTCTCCGTGCTTGGTGCAGCAAGCGGGTTTGACTCTGTCGAGGAGTGTTTTGAAGATCTCACGCCACACATTTTCGCCCTGGAAACAGGACTGTCATCTGATCCGCCCATGAACTGGCAAATATCCCAATTAGACCGTTTTGTGCTGGTCTCAAATTCTGATGCCCACTCACCGGGAAAACTCGGCAGGGAAGCAAATATCTTTGACTGCGACCTTTCGTATTTTGCAATGATGCGGGCATTAAAGGAAAAAGACCACAGGCAATTCCTGGGTACCCTGGAGTTTTTCCCCGAAGAAGGAAAGTATCACTATGACGGCCACCGCAACTGCAACAGCAGGATGGCACCTGAAGAGACCCTTTCCCATAATGGCGACTGTCCTGTTTGTGGCAGAAAAGTGACCGTTGGCGTTATGCACCGGGTGACAAACCTCTCTGACCGCAACGCAGGATTCAGGCCACAGCAGGCATTCCCATTCCACAACCTCATCCCGTTGTCCGAGGTTCTGGCAGAGGTAAACAGCGTTGGGGCGAACAGCAAAAAAGTCTCCCAGCAGTACTTCAAGCTCCTCGAAAAGTTTGGCAGCGAATTTTATGTGTTGCGTGACTGCCCGCTCTCAGACTTCAAACAGGAGGGGTTCGGCCTGCTTGCAGAAGCCCTGCAGCGGATACGGGAAGGACGTGTGAACATCAGCCCCGGTTATGACGGTGCCTATGGCATCATCAAGGTGTTTGAACCGTGGGAGAAGCAGGAGAATCAGCTATCGCTGTTTTAATATTTGGACGCAGATAAACGCAGATTAAAAATGGGAAAAGAAATGAAAGAATTACCGCTGAGTACGCAGAGGCACGCAGAGAAAAATCTCTTATTTCCTCAGCGACCTCCGTGCTCTCTGTGGTTAAAAGGGTTTTCTATCTGCGAATATCTGCGTCCCATCTGCTATAAATATGACGAGCCTCTTATCCTCCCTTAACCAAAGCCAGCGTACAGCCGTACAAACCATTGAGGGGCCGCTTCTCATCATTGCCGGAGCAGGCACCGGCAAGACAAGAACGCTTGTCCACCGACTGGCATACCTTGTTGCTGAAAAGGAGATTCCTCCGGAAAAGCTGCTTGCCATTACCTTCACCACCAGGGCAGCAGAGGAGATGCGGGAAAGGGTAGGCGGTTTGTGTCAGGAGGGTATTGACCTTTCATCCCTCTGGGTTGGAACCATACATGCGCTCTGTTATCAGATTCTAAAAAACGAGGGTTGTGCAGTTCGTTTTGTGCCTGATTTTGAAATTATTTCTCCGACCGATCAGGCAGGTATTATTCGAATCCTCGCAAAGCAGTTTTTTCCGCAGCAGCTTCCGATTTCCATCAAGCACTATGCTTTAAAAATTTCCCGGGAGAAAAATGAGCTGGCTGGTTTGCATACCTCCCCTGCAGGGTTCTCCCCTTTTTGTCAGGCATACCAGGAGATACTTGAACGGGAAACACTCCTTGACTTTGACGATCTCATAGTAAAAACAGTTCTTCTCTTAAAAAAATTCCCGGACATAACGAAACAGCTCCGCTCCCGGTTTTCCCATATCTCGGTAGATGAATACCAGGATATAAACACGGCACAATATCTTCTCATCAGGGAACTTGCCGGACCAGCCCCCAACCTCTGTGCTGTTGGTGACGCTGACCAGGCGATATATGCATTCAGGGGTGCCCAGGTAAAAAACTTTTTAAACTTCCAGCATGATTTCCCGCAGGCTGCCATAATCAGGCTTGAAGAAAATTATCGCTCAACCAGCACCATCATTACCGCAGCCCGGCAGGTTATTGAAAAAAATAGCGCACGGATTGATAAGAAGCTCATAGCAGTAAAACCCCGGGGACCCCGTATTGAGCTATGCGAGATGCTTGATGAACGGGAGGAGGCGCGCTTTGTTGCGCAGGAGATAGGACGACTTATCGGTGGAACCAGTTTTGAGACGCTCGGACCTGCGCGTGATGACGCAGGCCTTCCTGCCATGGGTTTTGGCGATATTGCTGTTCTCTATCGCCTCCATGCCCAGAGCAGATATCTGAAGAAAGCCCTTGAGCTTGCAGGCATCCCGGTAGAGATAGGCACAAGCCTTTCTCTGTATGAAGAGCCTGAGGTAGAGGCTGTCATTAATGTTCTGGAGGCTATGCACAATCCTGAAAATGATTTTGCCGTGAGCGAGATTTTGCAGAATTCTGTCAAGGGCATCGGTCCCAAAACAGTTACGCTTTTGAGAAACCGGGCACAGGAGCTTAACACGCCCCTGCTTGAAACCATACGATTAAAAAATAACTTCACAAAAATTGCTGCAGACAAATGTGCCGCGCTTGGGGCATTTCTTGACATGCACAATGAATGTATAGAGAGAAGCTCACAGATACCGCTTGATCAACTCATAAAGGAAATCTATGAAAAGCTCTGCAAACAGGCAGTGCAGTCTCAGGAGGGAAAAAATAATTCTATTGCAGACAATGAAAACCTTCTTGACCTGATTACTGCATCTCTTCCCTTCTCCCCGGTCCCGGCATCTGAAGGCATTCCCCTGTTTCTCAATAAGATCTCCCGTCTCAGGGAGGGAGAAACGTATTCCCGGCACAGAGAAGCTGTGACACTGCTGACCGTACACGGAGCAAAGGGCCTTGAATTCCCCGCGGTGTTCATAACCGGCCTTGAGGACGGGCTGTTTCCCTACAATGCAAACAGTGATTCAGGTGAGGAAGCTGATCCGGAAGAGGAGCGCAGGCTCTTCTATGTGGGGATGACACGGGCACAGGAAAAGCTCTATCTCACCTGGGCCCACAGCCGCTTTCTTTTTGGTGAACGAAAGTCTTTGCCCCGCTCAACATTTATAGCAGATATCCCTGAGGAGACGGCGTGCTGCTATATCGACCCGGTGATTAAGAAAAGAACGCAGGAAAAGCAGGCAAAAAAACCAAAACAGATGAACCTGTTCTCGGATTAAAAATATGTTACCGCAGAGCACGCAGAGTACACAGAACAACAGGAAAAATAACTGATTGCTCATGTCTGAACGTTGGTAGCCGCAGGCTTTAGCCTGCGTTTATTAAATGATGGGAAACTATGCATAAAAATAGAAGGAAAGAATCAGTTAAAGGCACCGGCACGTTAAAGACGTATCAGCAGGACAGAAGGGTCATACTAAAGTTTGTCCCCAAGCTGCGGAAAGTGAAAAAGGGCAGCAGATAACATCGGGCTATAGAAAGGCACTATCGAAACATTCTTTTTAATTCTGCTTTGAGCTCACTGAGGTTTGTTACAACCCTTCCGCCACTTTTTACGATAAAGCATTCAACCTGCAAGCTAACCGTGCAGCCCTCATTATCTCCGGTCAGTCTAAAATCACTCCGAAAGCCAAGAATTGGCTTGCCCCGTGTACAGGCATAACCTATCTCAGAGGCAGTACCACTACCCACATCAACTCCATCAAGGACCGCAACAACCCCGTTTGCCTTTTCGATTGCACGAGTATCACAAAATTCCTGCCTGCTTCGGAAAATCCTAACGGTGAAGCGATATAGAACGTTGCCCGTTTATCAGCCATTGTGATTAATCACGATATTCTTGATTTTTTATATTCTAAGGTAAAACGCTGAAAATCCGTGCCGGCGATCCGGTCCCATCTTTAATGAGCATGGGGATGACATAAAGCGTTGCCCCGGCGGGAGGAAGTTTATCAAGGTTAGCTATATTTTCAACAGCAAACTTGCCAGCCCCGCAGATAATCTGGTGCACTTTAAAATCCTTTGATTTTCCAAAATCAATGCTGGGGGTGTCCAGGGCAATTCCGGTAATAGCACGCTCTTTTATAAGAAAGGTTGCTGCTTCAGGTGAAAAACCAGGGAAACGTAAATAGGGCAGAGCCTCTTTTCCCTTCTTATCAGTGCCCAGCACTTCTTTGCGGTCAGGATAAAATCTGGTTCCAATGCCGGTGTACATGATTACCCAGGCACGGTCAGGAATTTTTTCGTACTGTTTCTCCCACCCCTTAATATCATCAACACTGAGAAGATAATCACGGTTCTTAGCGCATTTCTCAGTCACGTCTATTTTCACTGCAGGACCTATCCACTCCTTCAGTCTAATTTTATCAATAGTTCTTCCTTTCTCGGCAAAATGAATGGGGGCATCGGCGTGCGTTCCTCCATGCTCGGAGGCTGAATAGTTATTAGAAGCATACCACCAGCCGCCATCTCCTACTGCCCAGGAAACTTTGGCAAGCTTCCACGGCTCTGCCGTTGGCCAGTAAATGGTCTCTTCATCAAACGGATAGGTCATATCAAGAATCCTGCAACTAATATCTTCAGCATGAGAAACCTGTGCCGGAGAAGGTATAGATAAAATAAGGAAACAAAGTATCGTCAACATTATTCTTATAATTGCTCCCATATATAGCCCCCTTCCATTTGAAAGATAATTATTCCACTTTCTTTCCTTCAACATCTATTTGCAAAGACCAGCCTCTTGCTTTTCCTCTAATTATTTAATATAATAAAAATTCATCCAAAAATGTCAAAAGGAAACAAACCTTCTGGATTAAAGAGATTTATTTTTATCCCGATAGATTGCATGGTTACCGCACAGAAGGGGAAGCTATATACGTCAAATTTAAGTTTGCGGTCATGGTAAATACATACTACAATTAAACTATATGAAAAAGGATTTATTGCTCATAAACCCACCCATTACCCTGGAAGAACGCTATGGCAGTTTTGCCTCTGTTGGCAGCCAGGCGCCGCCACTGGGGCTGTGCTACATAGCCGCAAATGTCAGAGAGTCGGGCCACAGCGTGCAGATTATCGATGCACCTGCCCTGAATATGGCTATTTCTCAAACACTCTCTGAGATTGTAAAATCAAATGCAAGCCTCATCGGCATCAGCGCATCTACCGTTTCCATCCCCAGAGCCGGCGAGCTGGCACGGGCAATAAAAAAGCATGGTATCACCGTCCCTATTCTTATTGGCGGCCCTCATGTTTCCTCAATACCGGTAGAGACCCTGGAAGAGTTTACAGAGTTCGACATCGGTGTTATCAGTGAAGGTGAATATAGCGTACCTGAGATCATTGCCTGGAGCAAAAACGGAGGGAGCTTGCAGGATATCCCGGGAATTGTCTACCGGGAGGGTTCACGCATAGTCCTTTCCCCCTCAAGACAAAACATTGAAAACCTTGATGCCCTGCCCCTTCCTGTCTGGGACCTGATACCATGGCTGCCTAAATACTATAAGCCATCTCCTCACAGTTATCGCAGGTTGCCGTCCTCAACCCTTGTTACATCCCGGGGCTGCAACGGGACCTGTACTTTCTGCGCACGCCCCTTTATGGGCGAAAAATACCGGAGCCACAGCGCTGAGTATACACTTGCCATGATTGACCGCCTGGTCAAGGACTATGGCATCAGGGATATAATGTTCTATGATGATAACTTTCTGCTCGATAGAAAGCGCGTCACAGAGATCTGCGAAGGGATTCTGAAACGGAACTACAAGCTGAGCTGGTCATGTCTGGCGCGGACCGATGTCATGCCGGAGGACTTTTTTAAGATCATACAGCGTGCCGGGTGCTGGCAGATCGCCTACGGTATTGAGAGTGCCGATCAAAAGATACTTGATAACCTTAAAAAGAGGACAACCATAGAAAAGATCACAGAGATGATTAGACGAACCAATGAGGCCGGCATCCACTCCCGGGGCTATTTCATGATTGGCTGCCCGGGGGAAACTCTGGAGACCATAGAGAGGACCACCCATTTTATTATCACCAGCGGACTGAAAGATTTTCATGTGACATTCTGCACACCCATGCCCGGAGCTGAGCTGTTTGGAACGGCTGAGCAGTTTGGACAGTTTGATCGCGACTGGAAAAAACTTGGCTTCTGGGAGCCGGTCTTTATACCAAAGGATTTAACCAAGCAGGAGTTGATTGACGGGCACCGGAGAATGTACAGAAAATTTTATTTGCGACCTTCCATAATTTTAAGATACCTGGTTAACTGCATCAAACATCCGCACACTATTTCAAATTATGCGATTGCAGCATTTAGCGTTTTAACATATAGTATGAACGGATATCTGAAAAAGGCACGGGGGTCTCTGTTCGGGCGCTCTCATAAGCGACATTTAGTAACCACCGGCGTAAAAACAGATAAAACCCGGTAACCTGTAAGATATAATGCCGGAGCGTATAGTGGACAAGGATCTTTAATTGAGAGGATGAGGGATGCATGAAAAAAGTATATATTAGATCCAATGGCTGCATAGACAACCTGTTAGACGGAAAGTCATTTCGGCACTATTTTCAGGAGAATGGCTGGGAAATTGTCCAGGATCCTGCGCAGGCTGATCTCATAATAGCTAATACCTGTGCATTCGATAAGCAGCATGAGGATATTTCTATTACTGACATAGAAGAACTGAAACGATATAAAAATGCGCAACTGGTCGTTACCGGCTGTCTTCCCAAAATCAATAGTGAGCGGATGAAGGAGGTCTTTGATGGTATTGCCTTTGGCCCCAAGGAACGGGATAAGATTAAGGAGATAGTTGGGACCGATAAAGATATTGCCTGGAAGGACCAGCATATTATTGATGACCAGGATATCTCCCAGCTGCCGCACCGGAAAATTGTCCATCAGGTCACTAAACTCAAAAAAATTGCCGGAAAATATACCAACCTGAATATCCTGCCTAATTTTGAAATAGGGGATTTAACCGGGGATCAGAACACCTATTTTCTGGTGCTCGGCGAGGGATGTCTGGGAAACTGCTCCTACTGCGCCATTAAGCGCGCCAAGGGGAAACTTACCAGTAAACCGATTGAAGACGTACTGGCCGATTTTAAACAAGGACTTGCTGCGGGACACAAAAGGTTTATTCTCACTGCCGATGACACCGGTGCGTACGGTCAGGATTTGGGAACTGATCTGCCAACCCTTCTTAAAAAATTACTTGCGGTGGATGGAGATTACAAAATAAATATTTATCATCTGGAGCCAAACTGGCTCATTGAATATTTTGCATTCTTCAAAAAAGTCTTCAAATCATCCAAGATAGACGTGATTTTTTCTCCTATCCAGTCGGGAAGCAACCGGATATTAAAAGCCATGCGCCGGCCCTATACGGTTGAAGACTATGTCCGCTGCATTAAGGAACTCCGGCGTGAAATGCCGGCCCTGAAGATCTGGAACCAGTTTATCGTTGGCTTCCCCGGAGAGACAGAAGAGGACTTTGAGGAGTCGCTGAAGGTGTTAGATGAAGTAAGTTTCAACATAGTTCAGGCATTTGCCTACTCAGACCGGCCGGGTACCACGGCTTCAAACATGATTGACCATGTGCCAGATGAGGTCATAAAGAAACGGTTGAAAAGAATTAACCGGAAAATTTTTCTCAAGGTTAACCTGAAAAAACTGAAACCGCTGGGCAAAGCCTCTGCTGCCTCGTAAAAATTTAAAGAATATGTTCGTAACTGGCACGATATGCATGAGTTGAGCCTAGAAGAAAAGATCGAAACCTTTCTGGCTGGCTGTGATGAATGGGTTCGAAACAGAATGAAGGAAATTCTTGAACAGGGGGATCTTATTTCAGAGGCAGATCTCATTGCGATTGAGGAGCTCATTGAAGAAAATATCTGCAGGCTTCTTGAACAGGGTATTGACAACCATGGTGAAACGTTTTTACCCGAACTCCTCGGTGACCTGCATCACCTGTATTTTGAGCTGGAATTGAAAAAGCACGGCATTAAAAATGAAGATACTATTCACCACTATAAAGAAAATGGAATGTTAGGCCTCTCCGTTGTTGAGGGACAGGTAAAACCAGACAATGCTCTGCTTATTATGAAAATTAATCAGGCCCACATGGCAAAAAAGAAGGGTAGAGAAAACGAAGCCTGTGATGACTGCATCTGTGGCAGGAACCAGGGGTCATAATAAACACCCAATCCGCATCATCACCACCCATTGATTCTAAATTAGTTCGCGCCGCCGCCGATGGTACCCTGAAGCAGGGTAATCAATACGTAACTCCGCGAGGTGGTAGAGCAATTCCCTGACCTTATCTTCGTCAATATCCATGATGACTGCTTTCTCGCCCACAGCAGGCAGTGGCATCAGGAATTCCTCAACGGCTATAAGCGATGTATTGAGCGGCCGTTTATTGTCAGGTCCACACCACTCCATTTAGCCGAGGAGACGTTAAGCTATCAGTTTTGTTACTTCGGTAATGACGTATCCTACACCTGTTTTTTTAAGGTTTTTTCTTGCAAAAATAGGATTAATGGATAATAAAAATGCAGCTAAAGGCGAGACGATGACAACTTCACTTATCCAAAAACTGTATGAAGACTTAAAAAATAGAGGGCAATATACTATCCCGCCGGCGCTTCTGCCTCCGGAGAAGGGGTATATCCTAATCAATTGGGTGTACGAGTTATTTATTCACTATGAATCTCAAGGTATAGTCGCCCGGGCTTTGGATGACCTTTCCCCCATAAAGCTCTCATCTCAGCCCGGCATCAATCTCTCTCTGCAGGATATTCATAAATTTATTATTAGCGACCTGAATCTTACCCCGCTGGAGGGGAAAAAAAGAATAATAGAAAATGCCATACACTATGCTTCTTCCGCTGAAGCGTGGCAGCACATGGTACCTCTATTATTGTCACAGCTTAATAGTCTGAATAGAGAAACAGTACAGGAAGATCTCAGTTGGAAGTTTAGTCCGGTTGGAGAAATGCTCTGGGTGATTACCTGGTTTTTTATGGAACGGGAGTCTATTCAACCCCCAAAATCAACACAGCTTATATGCCAGCGCTTTCCCTATTACCTATGGGTAACTGCTGCGGAAGGAGCAAGCCCTGATCAACAAAGTCTTTGGGAGCCGGACAATCCGCTGTGTCGATGGGAATGGCTTGCATCCGACCTGTTTTATAACTGGCTGCAAACACAGAAATAAGATCAGTACATGGGTATCGCCTAACTGCTCCCTGCCTGTTTATATGCTTCCAGTAATTCAGTTTTAGTGTAAACTGCCTCTACACTTGAAACGTGCTTGAGTATCTCTTCTCTGCCACCTTCTTCGCGGTCAACCAGAACAATCACCTTTACAATCTGCAAACCTTCTTCACGGGCAGCCTCAATTGCTTTTATTGTTGATCCGCCGGTGGTTATAACATCATCAACAATAATAACCCTGTCTCCCTCTCTCACATCACCTTCTACCAATTTTTTCAGTCCGTGTTCCTTCCTTTCCTTACGGATAACAAAAGAGTTTATGGGTTTGTTGTTGAGAAATGCGGTATGGGAAACAGCCGCAGCTATCGGGTCAGCGCCAAGCGTGAGGCCGCCTATGGCATCTACGTCAACATTCTGCAGCAGGTGAAAAATAATATTCCCGATCAGATACTTACCTTCAGCATTATGCGTAACTTTTCTGCAGTCGACATAAAAATCGCTCAT
>CAIYCZ010000352.1 GCA_903924805.1 uncultured delta proteobacterium
GATACCCAGATAGATCTTCACCATACTGTTGAGGACATTGGGATCTGCCTGGGTGAAGCAGTTCTGAAAGCTCTTGGCGGGAAAAGAAATATGAAGCGCTATGGTGACATGACCGTTCCCATGGATGAGGCTCTCGCGCACGTCTCCATGGATATCAGCGGGCGCCCGTTTCTGGCGTTCAACGTTCCGCCTTTGAAAGGAAAAATCGGCACCTTTGATCTGGAACTGGTTGAGGAATTTTTTCAGGCGTTTGTAAATCACGGCGGCATCACCCTCCATATAAATGTTCTACGGGGTAAAAATTATCACCATATTATTGAAGCCATTTTTAAGGCATTGGGACGGGCGCTCGATGAGGCCACCCGGATTGACCGCCGGGTTTCAGGGGTGCCGTCAACTAAAGGAACTCTGTAGCGTGAGGATGATGTGGTTAGTATTATTGACTATGGAATGGGAAATCTGCGCAGTGTTCAAAAGGGATTTGAAAAGACCGGATATGAAGCGCGAATCGTTCACACGCCTCAGGAGGTTCTTGATGCGCGGGCACTGGTGCTTCCCGGAGTGGGTGCATTCAGGGACTGCCTGAAAAATCTTGAATCACTTAATCTCGTAACTCCTCTCCTGAAATCTATCAAGGCAGGAAAACCGTTTCTGGGCCTCTGCCTCGGCCTGCAAATTCTTTTTTCAGAAAGCGAAGAATTCGGCTTAACCCCCGGTCTTGATATTATCAGGGGCCGGGTTATCCGTTTCCCTGACAACATGACAGCACCGCAGGGAACATCAGCGAGTCCGGTTCGCCTCAAAATTCCGCACATGGGCTGGAACACCATCCAGGTTAAAAGAAAACCGCCGTGTCTCGAAGACATTCCGGATGAATCATATTTTTATTTTGTCCACTCATATTACGTGGTTCCTGAACACGTGGATGTAGTAGCTGCTACAACCTGCTACGGCATAGAATTTACCTCCTGCATCTGGAAGGATAATATCGTTGCCTGTCAGTTCCATCCTGAAAAAAGCCAAGCGACGGGATTAAAAATTCTGAAACGCTTTGCAGAAACGGTATCCTAAAAGTTGCGCGTTACGGGTTGCGAGTTGCGTATTTTATAAAAAACCTGCAAGAGAATCAGAACTATCTTAACTCGCAACACGAAACACGTAACAGTAAAATACTACTTTATTAAGAGATAGTCATACATGATCATCATTCCTGCAATTGATTTAAAAGGCGGGCAGTGTGTGCGGCTGAGCCAGGGTGACATGGATAAGGCAACGGTCTATTCCAGCAATCCTGCAGACGTTGCAAGAACCTGGGAAGATAGGGGGGCTCAACGGATTCATGTGGTTGACCTCGACGGCGCAGTGTCCGGGAAGTCCATAAATAAAGAGGCCATTGTATCAATACTGTCTGCTGCATCAATTCCCGTTCAGCTTGGTGGCGGCATCAGGGACAGTGAAACAATACGGGAATATTTTTCATATGGTATTGACCGGATAATACTGGGTACTGCTGCAATTAAGGACCCTGATTTTTTCAAGACAAGCTGCACTGCTTTCCCGGGAAAAGTAATAGCGGGCATTGATGCGACAGACGGAATGGTGTGCATTCAGGGGTGGACTGAAAAGACCTCTATGACGGCAATAGAACTGGTACAGCAACTCAGCGCACTGCCGGTTGCCGCCATAATCTTTACTGATATTAAGCGCGATGGGATGCTTACGGGCCCCAATATTGAAAGTACCGCGCAGCTTGCACAGGCCACCGCAATTCCGGTAATTGCATCAGGCGGCGTATCACGATTTGAAGACATAACGGCCCTTCTTAGCATTGAGCAGTTTGGCGTGAGCGGTGTTATTATAGGCAGAGCGCTCTATACCGGGGCGCTTGATTTGCGGGAGTGTATTAAGCTGGCAGAAAAAAGGCAGAAGGCAGAAGACAGAAGGCAGAGGTAAGACCTATGCTTGCAAAGAGAATTATACCCTGCCTTGATGTTAAGGATGGCAGGGTTGTGAAAGGCGTAAATTTTGTAAATCTCCGGGATGCCGGGGACCCGGTTGAGAATGCCAAATTCTATGATAAGGAAGGGGCTGATGAACTGGTCTTTTTAGATATTACCGCATCCCATGAACGAAGAAGAATTATTCTCTCGGTAGTGGAGAGGACGGCAAGCGAGGTGTTTATGCCGCTCACGGTTGGCGGCGGCATAAGAGAACTGCAGGATATACGTGACCTGCTTAATGCCGGCGCTGATAAAGTTTCTATCAACACGGCAGCGGTTCAGGACCACGTGCTTGTGAAGCAGGCAGCAGAAAAATTCGGCAGTCAGTGTATTGTGGTTGCCATAGATGCAAAACGTTCTCACGTTAATCAGGGGAATGGCCTCCCCTTAAAATGGGGGGTGTTTATTCACGGCGGCAGAACCCCGACTGGCATAGATGCTCTAGAATGGGCGAAATTGATGGAGGAGCATGGTGCCGGCGAAATCCTTTTAACCAGCATGGATCGCGATGGGACACAGGAGGGATATGATATCCCGCTGACCAGAGAAATCTCCAGGGCCGTTTCCATACCGGTCATTGCATCCGGCGGGGTCGGCACTATTGAGCACCTCTATGAGGGCCTTGTCAACGGCGAGGCTGATGCAGCGCTTGCAGCTTCTATTTTCCATTACCGGCAGCACAGCATACGCGAAGCAAAAGAGTACCTGGAGGCAAAAGGGGTGGCGGTGAGAATATGAAGTAAAAGGGGTTCCAGGATTCCAGGATTCGAGTGTATTTATAATCATTTCACTTGATCACTTGAACCCTGGACCACTTGAACCCTTTTAGTCATGTTGGAATATGACAAGAAAGGATGTTTTGGAATATGGAACTACTTGATGCAATAAAATATGATGAAAACGGACTCGTCCCGGTAGTCATCCAGGACTGCGAAAATAACGAAGTACTGATGGTTGCCTATATGAACAGGGATTCTCTTAAGACAACGATTGAGACCGGCAAAACCCATTTCTGGAGCAGGTCGCGCAAGAAATACTGGATGAAGGGCGAAACCTCCGGGCACACCCAGGAAGTGAAGGAGCTGTTTATTGACTGCGACGCTGACTGTGTGCTCATCAAGGTCAGGCAAAACGTTGCAGCCTGCCATACCGGATACCGGAGCTGCTTCTACCGTAAGTGGGAAAGCGGCTCTTTTTTAACGGCAGGTGAAAAGGTGTTTAATGAGGAAGATGTCTATAAATAGGGGAGAGAAAATCTTCTGCGATCTGCACCGGGTAATAGAAGACCGGGCTGAACTCTCTGCCAGATGGGGACATCCCGGGCTTACAGAAAAGAGGGAGCGCAGTCAGTAATGTACACGACAGGCAGCACCCTGCCGCTCATTGGCATAACCCTGGGCGATCCGACCGGCATCGGCCCTGAAATTATTGTAAGGGCACTGGCCTGCACAGATGTGTACGGTCTGTGCAGAC
>CAIYCZ010000353.1 GCA_903924805.1 uncultured delta proteobacterium
CTCGGTGAAACAGATGGGTAAGTAAGAGTAAAAAGGTCAATAGCTGAATTAGTCATCAACTATAATTAATAAAATGGCTAAGAGGTTGCACTGCCTCTTAGCCATTTTACCTTTTATTTACGCTGTCGAGAGAAAATTAAATCAGCCCCTTTCTCGATTTTTATCCTTACAAGCAAGATTGGACAGCAGGATTTTTGCTGCCGATCATATCTCTTCCTTGACAGATGCATTAATAGATATATACTGCACAATATAAACAAAAAAGGCAGGTAGAACACAGTAAAGCTTTGAAAAAAACATCAGGGATTTCTCTTACAACATATGCTCTCAAAGGCTTTAAAACAAAAAATCATAAACCATTTAACACCCCTTAATCCACGCAAAATTATTCTCTTCGGCAGTTATGCACACGGGATTCCCTCGCACGAAAGCGATATTGATCTGCTGGTGATAACGGATGATGATTTTTACCCGCAAACATTTGACGAGTCCATGAACATACGCCTTAAATTTTCAAAAGCATTGTTTGATTTCAGGAAAGAGTACCCTGTTGATCTGATTGTTCACACAAAACCAATGTATGAAAAGTTTGTAAAGCTCGGGAGCAGTCTCTCGAAGGAAATTTCATTGAATGGTCAAATTCTGTATGAACGAGTTGACTAAAGCATGGCTTGATTCAGCTCCCCTCCCCTACCGCGTCTGTAGGAGACTTACCTTCGGCTGAACTATCTCGATGCCGCACCGCCAAGTTATCGCCCATGCCGGGCGCACACAAAAAAGGGCAGGTGCATTTTCCGGCACCTGCCCTTCTCATTCCCAATTCAACTTTTTGCCTATTTACCTATTGACCTCCTTGCCTATTTACCCATTCCAAAGATCAACCGTGGCGTCGCACTCACCGGCCCGTGCATTGTTGAGTTGCCATTCAGGTCTATATCCTCAAGTTTGTAGAAGTAGGTCCTCCGGTTCTGCAATCCCTCGTCAACAATTTGATATGAAGCGCCTTGAGTGGAAGAACCCTTCGCAGGTATCAGGGATTTATTAATCTGTACATATTCACCATTCTCTGATTCTGCACGTAAAATGTTAAACCCAGCATTATCAATCTCTGTTGCGGTTTCCCACATAACAGTTACTTTTTTATCACCGGGGAAAGCGCTGAAACCGGACAATTCAATAACCAGAGGTGGTTCTGAAGTAGTTGTTGTTGATGGTATTGTTGTTGTGGTTGTGGATTCAACCGCGTCTACCGTTATGCTGATTTCCTCTGAGGCACTCTCCTGCGGGTCGCCATTGTCAGCCGCGGTAAACCGCACATTCGGATAATCGCCTGATTTGTCATGGCCCGGTGTCCAGATGAAGGTCTGCGTGTCCGGATCAAAGGTTGCTCCGTCCGGCAGGTTACTCGCTGCATACACAAGTGAGTCCCCGTCCGGGTCGGTGCCGGTGATAGTGAACTGGAGGAGCTGTCCCGCCTTGATGTTCTGGCTGCCGATGGGGGTGAGCACCGGCGGACGGTTTACATTGCCTACGGTAATGGTGATTGCTTCTGAATCGCTGGCTTGCGGATCGCCGTTATCCGTCACGGTAAACTGCACATTAGGATAATTGCCTGACTGATTATAGACAGGCGTCCAGATGAAGGTCTGCGTGTCCGGATCAAAGGTTGCACCGTCCGGCAGGTTGCTCGCTGAATACGCAAGTGAGTCCCCATCCTGGTCTGTGCCGGTGATAGTGAACTGGAGGCATTTTCCTTCTTCGATGTTCTTGTTGCCGATGGGGTTCAGTACCGGCGGACGGTTGACATTGCTCACCGCGATGGTGATATCCTCGTAGTCACTCATGAGCGGGTCCCCATTGTCCGTCACGGTAAACCGCACATTTGTATAATTGCCTGCCTGGTCATAGCCCGGCGTCCAGCTGAACGTCTGGGTGTCCGGATCAAAGGCTGCACCGCTCGGCAGGTTGCTTGCTGAATAGGTGAGCGCGTCGCCGTCCGGGTCGGTGCCGGTTATGGTAAAGGTGAGCGTTGCCCCTTCATTGATGGTCCTGCTGCCGATGGGGGTGAGGACCGGCGGACGGTTTACGTTGCCCAC
>CAIYCZ010000354.1 GCA_903924805.1 uncultured delta proteobacterium
CCAGGAACTCAACATCCTTCCGGGAAGACCACTCTTTCAGCTCGCCGGTAAACAGCCGCTCCTTTGGTGAGCGAGCGCCGAACAGGATAATGATGCGGCCAAACGCGTCGCGGTGCTCCAGGCTGTACTTGATAAGGGAACGCAACGGCACCAGCCCGATTCCTCCTGCCACAAACAGCAGGTCTCTGCCTATGAGGTTCTCTAACGGGAAGCCGTGTCCAAACGGCCCGCGGATACCAATAACATCTCCGACGCTCAGGCGGTGCAGCGCCTTGGTTAGGTTACCGACCGCTCTCACCCCGAGCTCAAAGGTGTTGTCCCGGGTGGGCGGGGAGGAAATCGAAATAGGCCCCTCTCCAATACCAAACAGAGATACTTCAACAAATTGTCCCGGGTTGTGGCCCAGACTTCTGCCGCTGTCCAGTGAGAGTAAAAACAGTTTCTCCGTTTCGGTGAGCGGCGTTATTTTTTTTATCGTTGCCTTTTCAGGTATGTAGGGGGAGTTTATCTTTTCTGCGGTTTGCATTATTGGGCCTCCTTCTGCGCTAAAGCATTAAACACCTCGACCGGATTAATATCTGCAAGGCAGTGGGTTGTGCAGCGTCCGCAGCCGACACAACCCGGCTTTTGATATTTTTCAATCATGTATTTGCCCTTGCGGAAGAAGCGATGCCTGTTTCTGTGTGCCAGGGATTCACGAAATATTTCCCCGGAACCGACGCGCGTAAAATCTTTTAACAGGCATCCATCCCAGGAGCGGTAGCGGACGCCACCGGACAGGTCCAGCGCCATTTCATCCTTTACGTCAAAGCAGTAGCAGGTGGGACATACCAGGTTGCATGACCCGCAGCCCAGGCACCTTTTCTCCAACTCTTCCCACATCGGGTGGTGCTGATGTTTCTCAAGCAGTGCGGGAAGTTCTTTTACCGGTGTTTCAACACGGTTGAGCGCAAAACGAACCTGTGCCTTTTCCTGCTCGTTGTGAAACTGGGCGCGCTGGTTATCGGTAGGAGTTTTTACGAGTTTTTTGGGAAGAATTTTTCTCCCGGCCGCAGACCCAACCCGCACGAAGTACGCCCCCTCTATGGGCGTCAGCATTACATCGAAACCTTCCTCGACTGTGGCGGTCCCCATGCTGGCACAAAAGGCGTTTAATGACGGCTTTGAAACATCAATACCAACCAGAATGGTACGCGCCCGTTGCTCAAGGTAGTACGGGTCCTTTTCCCCGTCATTAAAGACAGCATCAAGAAGAGAAATGGCGTGGAGGTCATAGGGGTGTACACCGAAAATGACCCTCTCTGTTTTCTCTGCCTGCGGCCGCTTCCCCTCCGGCCCGCTAAAGGCTATCAGGTCTTCACGGGGGGGGAAAATGAATTTTTTGGGAGACTGTAATGTAACATCATAGTCTAAAACAGCCTCGCCTGGTTTTTCCAGTTTCTCAAATCTGTAGCGCTTTCGGTGCTTTTTGACTCCGATAACTTCCCGGCCGCTTGCAAGAAGTTCGGTAAGCCACGGCACCATCGAATCTTTACTGATTACCAGTTCTTCCATAATACTCCCTCCCTGGTTAAATTTTTCCAATTACCCTACTGTAATTTATATACTCTCAGGATTTAAACTATAAAAAGCGATTTTAGCTAAATAACATAATCAGGAAAATAAATACAATAAAATTCTACAAGACACGGCATAAAATACAAGCAGGGTGTGTTAGAAAACAAGAGGGGTCAGGCAGGATTAAAAATCCCCCACTCACAAGTCCCTATAACTGCTCTACTACCTGTTTCCGGAATTCACTAGAGTTCTAAATAGGTTGTTAAAAAAGTTGTTTTTTCCAGGCTGGTCAAAAACATTCAGATGCAAGGCGCGCGACATCACGAGGAATGAGGCGTACTTCGTGGTACGCTGCAATGACGAGGGATGAGCGCAACGCAGCAGACGCCGTCCCTGCGTAGGCAGGGATCAGTGTTTTTCAACAGCCTGCTAAATAGTGTATGCAATCTCATGACGACTGGTGGCGGGAATACCTGTCCATAAAGGAGTTAATGGTAAAGCGCAGGAGGGTACCTACCTGGATGATTTCATTTTCTCCTTTTACCATGGCGTACATGCTCACACCGGTAGGGGTATCAGTGCCGATAAGCAGGGTGAGAGGAGCAGTCTTTCCCTCAAGAAAAAGCCTAACAGTCGCAGTCGGTTGTTCAAGTCCGAATTGACGAAGATCGGAAATCTCGGTACGTACCACCTCTATATTCACCAGGTCCACAAGCGAAGATACAAGGCTATCAGCATTTTCCTGATTGACCGCTTCAGGCGAGGGGGAAGTCAACTCCCATCTGTTTTGTTTATGCATGAGCGTAATCTTCCGGTCCTCTGTGCTGATCTCAACAGCCTCTATCCTGTCAGGTGAGGCATTAAAAACCTTGACCAGCTTTTTTTCAGGGCTCTTTGCTTTCTCCAGCGGGCTTAATTCAAAGGCAACAACGTATACAAGGAGGGTGCAGAATACGGCTGCCCAGAGCATAAGCTTTTTCATGTTCATCTCCTCATCCGTCTCCATACCATAACGGCGATACCGGCCAGCAGGATGAGGGCCGGCTCCACAATCACGGCAGACCACAGGATGAGCTTATTCTCGTTCTCTGTCAGAAACAGCATCGATACCGCTTGCTGCTCTGTTTTAGGCCTGATGGTCGGAAGCTCCGGCCGTTCAGCAAGCCAGTTGACCGTGTTTAGAAAAAAGTCCTTATTGCCAAGAATGTTCAGGTAATGGTTACTGATAAAATTTGAGTTTCCGGCAATTGCAAGCCGAAGTGGCAGCGGAGCTTTTTTATTTTGCTGCTGACCCGGAGCAGGGACAACGGGTTTACCTTCAATAGCAACCGCGACAGGAACCGGCCCCGGCATATCAGCATCCCTGTCAAACCGGGCTTTGCCGTCATATACGCTTTTGGTATCGCGCTCTGCCCAGCTCCCTTGCCCGGATGTGGCAAAAATAGTTATATCCAGGTCATCCCGTAACTTCTGTGCGGGCATCACCGATCTGCACCAGGGAAACACAACTGCTTCGGTCATGGCGCTGGTAATGGGGTGGTTCCGGGCAGGGAATATAAGCGGGGTCATTTCATCAAGCTCAACCAGCTTTTGCTCCCGGTCAATAATAAAATCATGCGGGAGCTCGACGCTGAACTGTTTAACATAATTTTCCAGACGCGGCAGGGAAGAAGGATCACACAAAAACATAACACGCCCCCCCTTCTTTATATAGGCATCTATCAGGTCAAGCTCCTTCTGGAAAAAATCTTTCTGGGAGACGCCTATGACAAGGATGAGGGTGTCATCCGGAATCTTATCCGCCTGCAGCAACAGTAGCTCTTCCACCCGATAGTTCTCTGCCTCTAAAGCCTTTTTTATATCACTGTAGCTGTTCTTTTTATCACCACTGGTAATGCTTTTTTCTCCATGTCCGGTCACAAAGCGCACGGTTTTTACCCGGTTATCAGAAAGACGCAGGATTGTCGTGATAAGGCTTTCTTCTCTTACGTAACGGATGGTTTCTTTTCTCCCCTTATATTCTGCGACGCCTGACCCATACTCCCTGATTCCGAGGCTTTGCGCCGTGGCGGGGTTTTTGTCTAAATCAACGACGCTATAATGGAACCGGCCTGAGACTCTGGAAAACCGCTGCAACAGGTCTTGGTATTCGCTTCCCTCACCTTTTTTGTAGAAGATGGTCACCGTGAGGTCATCGGTGAGGTTTTTAAGAAGCTGTTCGGATTGAGGAGCGAGCGTGTACCGTTTCCCCGGCGTCAGATCAAACCGCCGGCTGTGTTTGTAGCTAATAATATTTATCAGGATTAAAACTCCTGAAAACAGCACAACCAGCAATACAAGTTCGGTCCAGCGTAGGATGATTGGTAGTGAAATGCGGGGCGATGGCTTCATGAGCGACCCCTCCACTTTCTTGACTCAAGGGAGCGCAGGGTCAGGAAAAGAAAAAACGCAATCAGGCTGAGGTAATACACCACGTCCTGCGTA
>CAIYCZ010000355.1 GCA_903924805.1 uncultured delta proteobacterium
GCTGGTTGATGCGCGGCAGTTCCGCGACCAGATTCTCGACAACATGGATATTGAGCGGGAGCGGGGCATCACCATCAAAAGCCAGACCGTGAGCCTGCCCTATACCAGCAGAAGCGGAGAAACGTTTGAGCTTAATCTGATTGATACCCCGGGGCATGTGGATTTTTCCTACGAGGTATCCCGGGCACTGGCTTCGTGCGAGGGTGTGCTGCTGCTGGTGGATGCCGCCCAGGGAGTGGAGGCGCAGACGGTCGCCAACCTCTATGCAGCGCTGGAGCACAACCTTGAGATTATTCCGGTGATTAATAAAATAGACCTTCCCTCGGCAGATATTGACCGGGTGAAGGAGGAGATAGAAGCAGAGCTTGGCCTTGATGCAGAGGAGGCGCTGCTCTGCTCGGCAAAAGAGGGAACGGGGATAGAAGATATCCTTGAGGCCATCACCAAGCGCATACCGCCGCCGAAGGGAAGCCCTGAAGGGCCGCTCGCTGCTCTCATATTTGATGCCCACTACGACGTTTTCCGGGGAACGGTTGTAAGCTGCAGGGTTTTTGACGGCAGCGTAAAGCCCGGTGACACCATCCGGCTGATGTCAAACGGAGCAACCCATAAGGTCGAAGAGGTCGGCTTTTTCCGCCTCATCCGCGTGCCGCAGAAAGAGCTGGTTGCGGGAGAGGTGGGATATATCATAGCCGGCATCAAGACCGTAAGCGATACCCGGATCGGGGATACCATAACGCGCGATGACCATGTGGCTGTTGCGGCTCTTGCCGGCTTCAAGGAAGTGAAACCCATGGTTTTCTCCTCCCTGTATCCTATTGCCGCTGATGATTATCAGTCGCTCACCGAGGCACTGGAGAAGTATAAATTAAACGATGCAGCCCTCACCTATCAGAAGGACTCATCGGCCGCACTCGGGCATGGGTTCCGCTGCGGCTTTCTGGGCCTGCTCCACCTTGAAGTTGTGCAGGAGCGGCTGGAGCGGGAGTACGGCCAGTCCATCATCATGACCGTGCCGAGCGTTCAGTACCAGTTCCTGCTCAGAAGCGGAGAAAACGTCACCATTGACAACCCGCACTATTACCCCGACCCGGCCTCCATAGAAAAGTCTTACGAGCCGTTCGTGAAGGTAAGCATCCTTATCCCCGAGCGCTCCATGGGCGCGGTGATGACCCTGTGCCTGGAGCGGCGCGGGGTTAATACCCGGTTCCTTTATCCTACTACCAAGCGCATCGAGATTACCTGCGAGATGCCGCTTGCGGAAATTATCTATGACTTCTACGACAAGCTGAAGACCGTCACGCAAGGGTATGGCTCGTTTGACTATGAGCTTATCGGCTACCGGGAAAGTGAATTGGTGAAGCTTGATATCCTGGTAAATGGTGAAAAGGTGGATGCCCTGTCGCTTATGGTCCATCGTGACCGGGCGCGGCTGCGCGCGGTGCAGATCTGCGATCGGCTGAAAGAAGAAATCCACCGGCAGCTTTTTAAGATTGCCATCCAGGGCGCCATCGGCGGACAGATTATCGCCCGCTCAACCATCACACCCTTCCGCAAAGACGTTACGGCAAAATGCTATGGCGGCGACATCACCCGCAAGCGCAAGCTTCTGGAAAAGCAGAAGATGGGCAAGAAGCGCATGAAGATGGTGGGCGCGGTGGAGATACCCCAGAGCGCGTTTATCGCCGTGCTCAAATCTGACAATGAGTGACCAGCACCCTCTTTCCGGCCTCTATATTCACATTCCCTTCTGCAAGACCAAATGTCCCTATTGCGATTTTTATTCGGAAACTTCGACGTCGCTGATTCCGGAATGGCTGCGGGCCGTTAAAAAAGAAGCGCTGCTGTAC
>CAIYCZ010000356.1 GCA_903924805.1 uncultured delta proteobacterium
CATCCGCACATGACGCAATGCAAAGATACCAGGCGCGCCTAGCTTCGTCCTTCTCCTCACGAGACAAGAGATCGATCACATGCTGTTGACATTTTTTCGGAGTCGCCTTAATGTAGCAATTGGAAACTTCAGAGCCTGACTTGCCAGCAGCGCATTCTTTAGCCTTTACAATTACCTTATCGAAGAGTTGCTTCCCTTGATCTTCGGAATGCGCGAATGCGCCGTATCCGAGTAGCAGAAGTAGAACAAAAAATGGGATTCTGAAATTCATTGTGACCCCTCCTTTGCTAACGCCTGCATCAGCGGCACGAGCGCCAGCGAGTGTCCAACTGCATGCGGTCATTATCTCCGTCTCCTCTTTAGGCATCTCCCAATGCGAGGTCGAACCCTTCTGGGCTCTTTGTAACCTGAGAGTACTTCACGTGCGCCCAGTCATCACTGGAGAGGATGTTCCTGATGGTTTTCCTGGCTCGCTCGTCCATTCGCATGCCGAAGACAACCTGCACCAGTTCCTCGGGTCTAAAAAGCACAAAGCCAGGCGCAGTTCTGAGTACGCGGACTTCGTTTTCTGGGCGCCACCACTCAGATTTCGACGCCATCCCGATGGACAGGATCGCCGGCCAAAACTCTCCCCACGGAACCAGTTCTACAGCTTTTACGAACTGTACAAAGAAGTCGGCGAATGGATTGTTGCCGCAGTAGTGACAGGCGGTGGTTCCGATGATTCTGTTCTCTTCGTGGTATTCTGTAATTTCTGGAGAGAACCTAAAGCCGATGCATAGTCCCCTGTGTTCGTCAGCATAATGGGACCACATGAGGACGTTGAGATTATCTTCCGACAGCGACAAGACTCCGACACGTCGTGTGTCTTCCTCCAGTTTTGTGAGGACTGCTGAAAGCTTCTTCAGTCGCTCCAGCTTCTCGGTAACGTTATGGGAAATCCGATCACGCGTTTGGGCAATAGCTGCATCGATTGCTGCAATCACGGAGACCTGGCAGTCATAGGGGTCGTTGAGCTTATCCGGGCTCGCGAAATAGACCTCGCGATTCACTAAAAGTGCCAGCGTATGGGCATTAATAGCTCTGTATTTGTATAGCGTTTTGGTTTGCCAGTCGATCCTTTCGTTACTCACCACGTTCTCCTGAAATAATGGGGCGCTGAGCGGTGTCCGCAGGGCATCCACTCCACTCCAGTGCGCCCTTCGGGCGACTATGGGACGTTGTTGACAAAATGCACAAACTCTCAGCACAATTGCGCCAGGCGCAGCTTGGCCTTAAAGCCATGCCCCCCATTACAGGGATGCTATACTGCAGCGGTTACAATGGCACGCTGCCTTAAGAGTGGAACGCATGCGCCATGATCTCCCCGCAACAAGTTCAGCGTGGAGATTTGTAGAGGTCGTCGTGGTCAAGGCAGCGAAGAAGCAGTATGTCTCCCGTCCAGTCAGGGTTACCTGATGAAAGATACTGCCGTGGCTCAAAGGCTATTCTGTATCTGCGGTCAATCCGTATAGACCATGCCGAGGGGTCATTGATGATGCGCTCAAGATTCAATCCGGGATGCAGAGGGTTGGATTCCAAAGACGTAAGTGCTTTTGCCAGTTTTTTCCGCAACGGCATGTCGGACTGGAACCCATCTATGTCGTGTAGAAATTTTTTACTTGGAATCAGGTTCGGCATTCTTCATGTCCTTAACAAGCCATGCGGGAAGCTTCCCTGTGCCGCTCTTGCGCCCTTCGTGGAGTTTTGCACTGCCTGCTTCACTGACTTTGACATTGCGGTAAATTGACACGGGATGGAGCACGATAGCCCCACCGCTTTCAATGGACAGATCAAGATATGATCCGATGCCCAGGCCAAACTCCCTGCGGACTTCAACCGGCAGGTTGATGCTGCCTCTCTTATCGATGGCTAAAAGCATATGTTTCCCCTTTATGATGGATTTATTAGCATCTATCATGAGCATAGTCGCAAAAAGTCATAATGTCAATACGTCATTTAATAGATTATGACATTTAATGGTTCACTCAGTACAGCGCCCCACAAACAAAAAGGAACGACTATGGTAGAGTAGAGAGCTGACGCCAGCTAACCAGTCTTTATAACGGTTTGTCGCACGCGACTACTACGATATTCAAGACGGCTGTAAGACTTGAAGGGTCATGGGGTCAGGCTAAATGGGTGAATAGGTGAGTGGGTGAAAAGTGAAAAAGTGAAAAAGGAGCAGAGGCAGAAGGCACAGAGGCACAAAGCTTTAAAAACCAAGAACAACAGAAAAATAAAAAATCCCACCTAACCTCCCTTTAAACAAAGAAGGGGGTTCCGTGTTATTCTGTGGCTTCAGTGGCGTATATTGAAAAATAAGGAGTTAACCAATAGCTTCTGAATTTTTTGCTACCACATTGCGCAGTGTCCCGATCCCTTCAATCTTCACCTCTACCAGATCTCCGGCCCGCATCGGCCCGATTCCTTCAGGGGTACCGGTGGCGATGGTGTCTCCAGGCAGCAGCGTCATAACCTGTGATATAAACGACACCAGGAAATAAACCGGGAAGATGAGATCGCGCGTCGAGGCAGACTGTTTTTTCTCCCCGTTTAAAAAGGTCTCAACCAGCACATCAGACGGGTCTAACTCAGTCTGGATAAAGGGGCCCATGGGTGCAAAGGTATCAAAACCCTTAGCGCGGGTCCACTGCGCATCCTTTTTTTGCAGGTCACGGGCAGTGACATCGTTAACGCAGGTATAGCCCAGGATATACAAAGGAGCCTGCTCAACGGTAACAGACCGGCACTTCCTGCCAATCACCACGCCAAGTTCTCCTTCATAATCAACCCGCCGGGATATGGACGGGTAGATAATTTTCTGTTCAGGACCGATGACTGCTGTTGCCGGTTTCATGAACAGTATCGGCTCTTCAGGAAGCTCCATTTTAACCTCTGCTACATGCGAGCGATAATTAAGCCCCACGGCGATTATTTTTGAGGGAGTGCAGGGCGCAAGGATTTCAACACTGGATAAAGGAAAGCTCTTGTCCAGAACAATATAGTCAGTAAAAATGTCCCCCATTATCTCTTTTACGGAGTCACCTTCAACAGAACCATAGAATATTTTATTATCTTTTTTAAATCGTACAAATTTCACCCTTCTCTCCTTTTAAGCAGTTTCTTATTATCAAAACTAACCACAGAACACAGAGAAAAATATAATATC
>CAIYCZ010000357.1 GCA_903924805.1 uncultured delta proteobacterium
CACTATACTATTTTTAAATCCCCTTTTTTGCCATTGGTGGTATTATTAAAAATTCTACGAAAAACAGGAGAAGATATGAAACCACGGAGAAATTCTCTGTGTTGCAAAATGAATATCCTTTAAAATCTGGAACTGGAGGAAATCAGGATTTTTGATCTTTAAACTTCCTTAATTTAAAAATCTCCCCTAACCCCTCTTTAAAAAAGAGGGGAACGAGTACCCCACCTTTTCTAAAGGAGGGTCTGGGTGGATTTTAAAAGATAAAGAGATTAAGAGTTTAGAGGACACAGAGGGGAGGCAATAAAAAATAGCTTATAGCTGTCAGCTTTTTGCTTTATCGAATATTTTCTCTGTCCACCCTCCGCAGTGCTTCGGAGGACGGGTGTTTTCTGTGGTTAGGTTTTGACAATACTCCATTGGTTTGAAGGGGTGTCACATGAAGCAAAAGATATTATTTAAAATCATGTTCCTGTGGTTCTTGCTGATAATAATTCCGCTTCCCCTGATCCATGATGGATATGATGCATCTGCAGGGAGCGACCCGTTTATCACGGCCAGGCAGCAGATGATCAAAAATGATCTGAAGGCGCGCGACATAGATGATCCTGCCGTGCTCAAAGCCATGGAACAAGTAAAACGGCATCTGTTTGTTGAACGGAGCCAATGGAGCGCTGCTTATGAGGATCATCCCTTGCCCATAGGAGCGGGGCAGACCATATCCCAGCCCTACATAGCGGCGCTCATGACGCAGAGTCTGCGTTTGAAGAAACACGATACGGTACTGGAGATCGGCACCGGCTCAGGCTATCAGACGGCTGTTCTCGCAGAACTCGTGAGCCGGGTATATTCTATCGAGATTATAAAAACGCTTGCAGACCGGGCCGATGCCCTCTTAAAATCGATGGGGTACCGGAATATAAAAATAAAGGCGGGAGATGGCTATCGGGGATGGGAAGAATACGCACCGTTTGATGCCATCATTATAACCTGTGCTGCCGGCCGCATTCCCCCGCCCCTGATACGGCAGCTCAAAGAAGGCGGAAGAATAATTCTGCCCCTTGGCGACAGCCTGTTTTCCCAGAAACTGGTATTGGGCATAAAGAGAGGCGATACGCTGGAAATGAAGACTATCACCGGTGTGCGGTTTGTCCCCATGGTTGGCGAATCAGAGAAAAGCACCGGCAGATAAAAGGGCAGGCTTCCTCATTGTTCCTGGGCTGAATTAAAATATGGCATAGGCGTGGTGCCTTCCTTGAAGCACTCAAAAATTGTTTCCTCGGTTGCCGTATTCGGCAGGTAGCCTGTCTCAGGATTTATTTTAACAAAGACAATCCCCTCGGGCACCTCGAACATCTTTACTGGTTCATCCTTGAGAACCTTCTGCATGAACTTAAGCCAGATGGGTGCAGCTACCGCACCACCTGTTTCGCGTTTTCCCAGCGACCGGTTATCATCATAGCCAACCCACGCCCCGGTTACCAGCTGCGGCGTGAAACCGATAAACCAGGCATCCCGGAAATCATTGGTAGTCCCGGTTTTGCCGGCGCAGGGGCGGTTGATCGCAGAAACTTTCTTGCCCGTCCCTTCTTCCACGACGCTTTGCAAAAGGCTTGTCATAAGGTACGCTGTTTGCGGGTTAACCGCCTGGCGAAGCTGAGGTACGTTTTCTTCAAGCACGTTCCCGTCACGGTCTACAATCCTGGTGATAGCGCAGGGCTCAACACGAACCCCGTGGGCGCAAAAGACCGCATATGCCTGTACCAGGTCAAGCAGCGAGAGGTTAGCTGTTCCCAGGGCAAGGGACAGGTCCCGGTTTAACGCAGTGGTAATGCCGAAATTTTTTGCATAGGCAATAGCGTAACTTATGCCGATATCCTGGAGAATTTTGACAGTCGCGACATTTCGTGACAGGGTGAGTGCTTTGCGCAGGGTTATAGGCCCCAGATAGGTTTCGTCATAATTTTTCGGCTCCCACACTTTATTCCTGCTTATTTTGAAGGTGACGGGGGAATCAACGATGATACTTGCGGGCGTGTATCCCTTATCAAGAGCCGCAGCATAGATAAGCGGCTTAAAAGCCGAGCCGGGCTGACGCTGGGCCTGGACTGCCCGGTTAAATTGCGTATTGGAGAAATCTCTCCCCCCGACCATTGCCAGTATGTTTCCTGAAAAGGGATCCATGCATACCAGAGCAGCCTGTGCCTTCACCGGGTCATGTACCGTTTTTTCTCTTTTTTCGTATTCTTCAAGCCCTGTCTGGATCGCTTCCTGGGCGGCCCTTTCCATTGCGGTATCAAGGGTTGTTTCTATCCGTAAGCCGTCTTCATACACGGCCTTAGACCCGTACTTTTTTTCGATTGTCTGGCGGACAAACTCGGTAAAATATGGTGACTGCGTTAAATTTATATTTTCCTGGAGCTTCATATGGAGGGGGGCTTTTTCAGCTTCCTGTTTTTCCTGGGCAGTTATGTATTTCTGTTCCAGCATCCTCTCCAGCACATAACTCTGGCGCTGTCTGGCTCTTTCCATATTGCGGAACGGAGAATACAAACTGGGGGCTTTCGGCAGACCGGCCAGAAGCGCAGCCTCGGAAAGATTGAGCTGTGCAGCGGACTTTCCGAAGTAAGTCCGCGCAGCAGACTCAACCCCATAGGCTCCCAGTCCGAAATAAATCTGATTAAGGTACAGGGCGAGGATGTCATTCTTGGTGAGCGAGGTCTCAATTCTCTTTGCCAGAATAGCTTCCTTTATTTTCCGGGCCAGGCTCTTTTCAGGGGTCAGGAGAAGCGATTTGGTAATCTGCTGGGTAATAGTACTTCCCCCCTGTTTCATTTCCAGGGAAAGGAGATTTTTAAATGCCGCTCGAGAGATGCTCCAGTAGTTAAGCCCCTTGTGCTCAAAAAACTGAGCATCTTCTGCTGCAACAATTGCCTTGATAAACACGGGCGAGACATTAGAAAGCTTTACAAAGTATCTCCGCTCAATGAAAAACTCGCCAATAAGCTCACCGCTGCGGGAATATACCTCAGTGACCAGGGGGGGGCGGTAATCATTTAAGGAAGACAGCCGCGGCAGATTATAGCTGAAATAGAAATATACCGCTGCACACGCAAGAGGAACAAGCACCAGCAGGAGGATCACCGGGAGCAGAATGAACAGCACGCCCAGCCTCTTTTTTTTCTTTTTTGGTACTATAATAGCGGGCGATTTTTTCATCAGGGAAACGTAAGATCAAAAGCGTTCTGAATAAGGGTTATGGCATGCCCCGCGGGGGACAGTTCAATTGCAATCACATCAAACCGCGCAGGGTAATTTTCCAGATTATAGCGCTGAATGAATTCCAGGGCAACCCGGGAAATCTGAGCCTGTTTCCTGGGGTGGACAGCTTCCTGGGGAGCGCCGTATGATTGAGATGTCCTGGTTTTTACCTCAAGGAATGAGAGGATATTGTTACGATCCCTGGCTATAATATCAATTTCACCATACCGGCACGTATAATTTTTTGCCAGAATTTTAAATTTATTTTTTTTGAGAAAGCTGAGGGCAATTCCCTCCCCCCTCTCTCCCACCTGTTTCCTGTCCTGCGTCATCTAATTCTAATCCGAACAAGCTGGAACCACATGTAGCCATGTACCCCCGGAGGAATACGAAAAAAAGTTACCTCAAAAACTCAAGGAAAACACATGAAGTTATTTACAAAAAAATCCTGATTTCTTGAGTTCCAGATTTTTAAATTTATTCCATTTCGCAAAAATTGAGATAACCTCTAATAATTCCCAATCGGTCACTCCCGTGCCCATTTTTATGCGTGTAAACTCCGGCTGGAGTCCAGTAATTGCACCTTGTTGTGGATTCCTGCTTGCGCAGGAACGACATTTTTAGAGGCAGCCTTGCGTCTCAAGAAACTAAATCATGAGGGGGAGGCTATCCCCCAGGTAAAGGTTTTTCTATGGATAGGGCAGGGGCCATACATAGCCAGGGCCTTCCGGTGCTCTTCTGTTCCATATCCTTTATTTTTTGCAAAATTATAGTGCGGGTACCGTTCGTGGTAGTGCTGCATGATCGAGTCCCTGATAACCTTTGCCATGATTGATGCAGCGGACGTTGCGAGGCTTTTCTGATCCCCCTTTTTAAGGGGTGTCTGCGGGATGGATGTGGCTATGGGGTATATGCCGTCTATTAACAGGTAATCAGGTGTTACACCAAGTGACTCCACTGCACGTTGCATGGCTTTGAGGCTTGCCTGGAGAATATTTATGCAGTCAATCTCATGGTGATCAACTGCCGCCCAGCCCCATGCAGCAGCCCCCTGCCTGATTGTGTGAAAGAGGAGCTCTCTTTTCTTCGCGGTGAGCTGCTTTGAATCCCTGATGTCAGGGTGTGACCAGCCGCAGGGGAAAATAACAGCAGCTGCTACGACCGGGCCGGCAAGCGGACCCCTGCCTGCCTCATCAACTCCTGCAACATGCACATATCCCCTCTCGTGCAACATTTTATCGGGGCTTGCAGCATGCTGGAGTAATGAGGATAAATCCTTCACGGGTTGTGCGCGGAATGAAGCATTATCTAAAGAGGCCTATCGAAGTCTTTTCTCTTTTATGCGGGCAGCCTTACCCGTTAATTTCCTCAGGTAGTACAGACGTGCTCTGCGCACCCTGCCTCTCTGAACGATTTCTATCCGGTCAATAGCCGGGGAATGGAGGGGGAATATCCGCTCTACGCCAACTCCATACGATATCTTCCGGATAGTGAAGCTGGAGCGGAGTCCGCCGCTTTTTTTTCTGATGACAACCCCCTGGAACGATTGAATTCTTTCCTTATCGCCCTCTTTAATCTTGACATAAACCTTTACGGTATCGCCGGGGCGAAACGGGGTGATATCAGTGCGCATGTGCTCTTTTTCCAGCCGGTTAATCAAGTCCATTGCAATCTCCCTGCTTCTCTATTTTTTTAGTTCCTCTACACTATGTTTATCTTCATCGCTCAACGGTGCACGGGCTAACAGGTCCGGTCTTTTTCCCAGGGTCTTCTTCAACGCTTCTGTTCGTCTCCACTTCATTATTTTTTCATGGTCACCGGAGAGAAGGACCTCGGGAACATCGAGCCCGCGAAAATTTCGAGGACGGGTGTATTGTGGATACTTGAGAAGAGATCCTGCAAACGTGTCCTCTAAAACGGAGTCTCTTTCTCCTACCACGCCCGGTATCAAGCGTGCGACAGCATCTACCATGACCATGGCAGCAAGCTCGCCACCCGTTAGAATATAATCACCTATTGAGATTTCTTCGTCAACAAAAAACTGGATTCGTTCGTCAACTCCTTCATACCTGCCGCATATCAGGATGAGATGGGAGCAGGTGCTCAGCCGTTCAGCGGTTTCCTGGGTAAACAATGCTCCCTGAGGGGTCATGAGGATAACCCGGGTCTCCCCGGGCTTTTTAAGATGCTCTATCCCTTTAACGATGGGCTCGATTTTCATAACCATCCCGGGGCCGCCGCCAAAAGGGGCATCATCTGTTATGTGATGCTTATCCTCAGTATAGTCCCGTAAGCTATGAACTTCAATCTGCAGGAGTCCGTTATGCTGAGCCCTTTTTATAATACTCTCCCCAAAGGGTGAAACAAACATCTGGGGGAAAAGAGTAATTATATCAAAACGAATCATGAAAGAAAGGCCCTATAATACAGTGCTCCAGAGGAATTCTGTAAGGTGCATTCTTCTGTTGTTAGCGCTTAAACAGTTCCGGGTACAGCGCGATTACCGTACAAACAGGACCTTTCATGGTATCTGTCCTCTGGCTTGAAAAGCAAAATTGTACCCGGTAAATACGTGGCGGGAGGTACCCTGATGTTTCTGCAGCAGCGTGTTGCAATAGCTCTTATCAAAGCTATTATTTATTCAATAATTTCCATATTTTCAACTGCTTCACTTTATCCTTGATTTGGGTTTTTTTCTCCAATAAATTAAAAGGCTAATGAACAAGACATTGTTCTGAAATCATAGCCAAAAAGATTCAAAAGGCGTTTTTTAAAATCTAAAAAGTATGAACTGATCCAAAGATCG
>CAIYCZ010000358.1 GCA_903924805.1 uncultured delta proteobacterium
CGCTGCCGGGGTCGTGACGCAAGCCAATAACCATATTGTTGTGGCGTTGAAAATCCCCCATGCGCCCTATAAACGCTGCACTAAAAAATTTTGGGGGAATGTCCTGTTTTGATAATTTCTTGACAGCCTCTGAGAGCTATGTTAGGTTTTTTCAGCACCTTCAGAAAAGAGTGCCTTCACCCCTCCCTGCCTTTATGTAAACCGCTGATTGAATAGTTTAATACCCGTGTCCCCTGCTGCATCCTGTCATGAACTTAGTCCCAATTCCTTCTTTACCGGGACAGGAGGCAGGGTTACATTACTATTTGATTCGCAATGGAGCCATCATGAGAGATGTCGTCATAGTAAGCGCAGTGAGAACTCCTCTTGGAAATTTTAATGGGGCATTCCGGGAGCTGTCTGCATTAGACCTCGGAAGTATTGTTATAAAAGAATCGGTAAACCGTGCCGGTATTGATCTATCAGCAGTTGATGAGGTCATCATGGGTAACGTCCTTCCCTCGGGGTTAGGGCAAAACCCTGCACGCCAGGCCATGATTCGTGCCGGCCTGCCGATGACAGCCACTGCCCTCACGATCAACAAGGTATGCGGCTCAGGTCTCAAGGCAGTTATGCTTGCCGCACAGGCTATTGCCTGTGGAGACGCTGATACGGTGATCGCGGGCGGCATGGAGAGCATGAATAACGCTCCCTACTATCTGGGAAACGCCCGGTTTGGCTACCGGATGGGCACTGCGGCCATTATTGACGGAATGGTCCATGATGGGCTGACTGATATCATAAATAATTATCATATGGGTTATACGGCAGAGCTGGTGAGCCGGAAATTTGCTATCACCAGAGAAGCGATGGACCGCTTCGCCTGCCTCTCAAATGAACGCGCACTTGAAAGCATCAGCAGCGGGCTGTTTAGAGAAGAGATAGTTTCCGTTCCGGTCCCGCAAAAAAAGGGGGCGCCGGTGCCGGTTGCTATTGATGAATGCCCGCGCAAAACGACCATAGAAGCGCTTGCAACCCTGAAACCTGCCTTCAGAAAGGATGGCCTGGTGACTCCCGGCAATGCTTCAAAAATCAGCGATGGCGCAGCAGCCCTGGTGCTCATGTCCCGTGCCCGGGCCGGACAGCTCGGCATCAAGCCTCTGGCACGGGTAGGGGCACAGGGTGCAGCGGGGGTAGCCCTGGAAGATGTTCTGGTAGCGCCAATCCAGTCAATTCCCCGGGTGCTCAAGAAAGCCGGGCTCGCGCTGCAGGATATTGATCTCCACGAGATAAATGAGGCCTTTGCTGCATCTACTGTTGCCATAATGCAGGAATTGGGCATCCCTGTTGAAAAGCTCAATGTTCATGGCGGGGCAATTGCCCTCGGTCATCCCATAGGAGCAAGCGGGGCAAGAGTACTGGTGACCCTCCTCTATGCCCTGCAGAAGAAAAATCTCAGGAGGGGCATGGCCTCTCTCTGCCTTGGTGGCGCCGAAGCAGTAAGCCTGATTGTTGAACGGGAGTAGTTCGCCCATGGAATATAAAAATATTTTGATTGACATAAAAGATACCATTGCAGTCCTCACCTTTAACCGCCCCGAGGTACTCAACGCGATGAATACGGAGACGGTAAAAGAGCTCGGGGAGGCAGTAACAGAGCTTGAACAGAATCCGGCAGTAAACGTTATCATTTTAACCGGCGCCGGAAGAGCTTTCATTGCCGGTGCTGATATAGCTGAATTGAGTACTAAAAGTCCTGAACAAGCCCGCAGCTACTCAGAGCTTGGCCACCGCGTCATGCATACCATACAGAACCTGAAAAAACCGGTCATTGCTGCGGTAAATGGCTATGCTCTGGGCGGAGGCACTGAGATTGTTCTGTGCTGTGATATCTGCATAGCCTCTGACCAGGCACGCTTCGGCCTGCCGGAGACACTCCTCGGCGTTATACCTGGCTGGGGAGCAACCCAGAGAGCACCCCGCCGCATGGGAACGGCTGTAACCAAAGAGCTCATTTTTACCGGTGAGATAATTGATGCTCATAAAGCCTGCGCCATAGGCCTCATCAACCGGGTAGTGCCGCACGACGACTTCATGGATGCAGTCTTTGAGATGGCAAAAAAGATTGCGGAACAGGGGCCGCTTGCGCTGTCCCTCGCAAAAAAGGTGATCAATGCAGGTATGGAAAAGAGTCTGCAAGAAGGGTGCAGACTGGAGATAGAAGCCTTCTGCAGGTTATTTACGACAGACGATCAGAAGGAGGGGATGAAAGCCTTTCTGGATAAAAGGAAACCTCTCTTTACGGGGAAATGAGCGCTACACAACTCAAGGAGAAAGCAGCATGAACTCATATGATGACCGGGAAAAGCCGAGCTGGAGAGATCGTGACAGAAAAAAAGACCGGAGCAAGCACCTGTCCCAGGACCGGCCTGCCTTCCGGCCTCAATCACCTAAGGCACAGTGGGCACAGAAACAATATCTCAAGGAAGTGGAAAATCTGTTCAAGGGGAAAAAGGCTTCCAAGGAGCATGCTGTTGCCCATGAGGAAATTCACAAGTATTCCGGCACCAAAAAATTTAACCCCGTTGTTAAAAAATATATCGCCGAATATGATCTGCCGGATGACTGGAGCACGCTGTTTCTTCTTATTGACTACAAGGACATGACTATTGTCAAAAAAGTTATTGCCGTGCTTAAAGATATGGCGGAAGATCAGCCGCTCAGTATAAAAGAGGGGCTTAAAAGCAAACTGAGAATCATAGCCATGACCACTGCAGACAGTGAATTAAAAGAGCTGGCAGAAGAGGTGGTCAAGGAACTGCAGTAGCGATGGCCCGGTTGAAGAAACCGACGCAGGGCAGCATCACTCCTCAAATGTCGTGCGGTTTACTTCTTCCAGCGTGGTGATTCCCCTGCAGGCTTTTGCCAGTCCATCTTCCCGTAACATTTTCATCTCCTGGGACTGCCGGGCTGTTTCCCGGATAACCGCTGCCGAACCATTTTCCAGGAGGAGTTTCCTGATAGGCTCATTTACCGTCAACAGCTCATATATGCCGATGCGCCCCTTATAGCCGGTGTTTCTGCATGCCTTGCACCCTTTCCCCCGGTAAAACTCACACCCCTCCCGTTGCTCAAGACGGAAGCTCTTCATCTCTTCCTGAGAAGGGGCGTGCGCTGTCTTACAATTAGGGCAGATGGTCCTCACCAGCCTCTGTGCCAGAACAGCCACGGTTGATGAAGCAACCAGAAATGGTTCTATACCGAGGTGAAGCAGCCTGGCCAGAGCGCCGACAGAATCATTGGTGTGCAAGGTACTGAATACCAGGTGCCCCGTCAATGCCGCTTGAAAGGCCATTTCAGATGTTTCCAGATCGCGCATCTCGCCGACCATGATAACATCAGGATCCTGCCGCAATATCGAGCGCATGCCGCTGGCAAAGGTAATCCCTGCCTTGGGGTTTATCTGCGTCTGTCTGATAAGCTTCAGGCGGTATTCAACCGGGTCCTCAATAGTGATAATGTTTTTATCAATGCTGTTTATGGCATTAAGGGACGCATACAGGGTGGTTGTCTTGCCGCTGCCGGTAGGCCCGGTAACCAGTATAATCCCGTAGGGACTTTTCAGCAGCGTGCGGTATCTTTCAAGAATCTCCGGGGCAAAGCCCAGCTCTTCCATGTTCAAGACCGCCTTGGACTGGTCAAGTATCCGCAATACTATATTTTCTCCGTAAATAGTCGGGAAGCTGGAAATACGAAATTCTATATTTTTGCCCTCACTGTTTATCTGGAACCTCCCGTCCTGCGGTGCCCGTGTTTCCGCAATATCCATGTTTGCCATTACCTTAATGCGGGAAATGAGCGCGGCCTGAAGATGCTTTGGAGGGGCGACCGATTCGTGGAGTATGCCATCAATGCGGTATCTGATACCCAGTTTATGCTCATCAGGTTCAATGTGAATGTCACTGACATTATCCCGCACCGCCTGAAAGATGATAAGGTTGACCAGACGGATAATGGGCCCCTCCGGTGCTGTTTCCCCCTCGGTGCCCTCAACCGTAACCTTAAGATCACCTTCCAGTGCCTCTTTTACAATATCCTCAATCGAGGATGAGATGCCATAATAGCTGTCAACAGCACGCCGTATCTGTTCTTCGGTGGACACGGCCGTGTCCACCTCGCACCCGGCCCGTCTGCGCACCTCATCTATAGCCTTTACATTGAGCGGGTCAGCCATGGCAATGGTAAGCGTATGTGCTATCCTGAACAGCGGGATGATCAGGAAGGTGCGGGCAAGATTTTCAGGAATGAGGGACAGCACTTTTGGATCTATAATATAGTTATCCAGATTGACATACGGTATCCCTGCCTGATCCCCGAGCGTTGCAATCATTCCCTCTTCAGAAACAAGCCCCATACGGATCAATACCTGGCCGAGACGCAATCCCGAATTCTTCTGCAGCTCAATGGCTTTATTAAGCTGCTCCGGGGTAATCAAACCTGCATCAATGAGCATTTCCCCGAGGAGTTTTCTTTTTTCCACGATTGTTTCCTCTCACATAGTTTAATAAGTTGTTTTTTCCAGGCTGGTCAAAAACATTCAGATGCAAGGCGCGCAACATCACGAGGAATGAGGCGTACTTTGCGGTACGCTGCAATGACGAGAGATGAGCGCAACGCAGCAGATGGGTGTTTTTCAACAGCCTGTTAATTATGACCGGCCTGTAGATACTCTCTCACCTGATCTGCAAGCCCCTGCAGATAAGCGGGGGCCACCCTTAAAAATTGCTCCAAATAAAACCTGCATTTTTCCTTCTGCCCGGTATCCTTGAGCAACAGGGCATAATTATACAGGGTTTCCGGATGAGCAGGATTCACGGAAAGTGCTCTTTTAAAAGCGCCTTCAGCATCTGCATAGTGGCCGGATTTCCGATAGGCAATCCCCAGATTTACACAGGACTCGAGATTATCCGGATGTACCTGGAGTGCACGCTGGTAATACAGTATAGCCTTTTCTGTTTTTCCCTGAGCGTAAAAACTCAGGCCCAGATTGTTCAAAGCTTTTTCATTGTCAGGGGTAAGCGCGAGCACTTTTTCAAAGCACTCCTGCGCACGGGCAGCATCTCCCTTTTCCAGATACAGAAGCCCCGTGTTGTTTAATGAGGAAGACTCCTCTTGAGCAGCAAACGGTACCATCGCTGCTTCATGATTCACCACGGGCGCTGCCGGCTGTTTATCTGCAGCCGCCTCCCGAGAGGCAGCCAGCGGCGCGTTACGCTGCCCGGAAGTACTTTCCTGCTTCACGGCAGGATGCCTGGGTACCTGCTGTTTATGTGCCGGCACAGAGCCGGCCATCTGTGCTGTGTTCTTCTGTACATTCCCATCTGCAGGGGATGGTGCAGCCGGTGCGCTGTTCTGCACAACCGGTGACCGTGTATCCTTTTTTGAATTGTCAGGAGAAGGAGCATTCAGGGTCTGCTGCTGCGCGGTAAACGAACTCTTGTTTTCCGCAGGCACTGCAGCAGGTTTTTCAGTCGCTTTTACCAATGCAGCCTTAACCAGGGGAACTGACACCTGCTCTTTGCGGGTCGTATGCTGCCTGTTATAGGCAATCAGGAACAGCACCACGCTGATAAAAATAACGCAGAGAATGGCGAGAGACATGCCATACCACTTCTTCAGAAGCGTCTTCTGCTGCTGAAATAATAATTCCCCGGAGGAGCTTTCAGGCTTTTCATACAGCCCTTCTCCTGCTGCCCGGGTAGAAGCGGCACCTGATTCAGCAAAGTCTGCAAAAGAACAGGTACTCTTTTTTTGATCTGACTCTAACTGTCTGAGAGCTTTTTCAATCAGGCTCATGGTGTTAGCTCAATAGCTTTCTCCCTGCTGCTCATGGTTCATTATTGCAGCCGGGGGATTTTCATCGGGTACACAGCACGGTAAAAGGCCAATTTTGTATAGCTGCCGACAATGCCGTCTGCCTTAAGGCTAAACCGGGTCTGAAGCGCCTTCACCACATCTTCAAGGCTCTGGTCAAACAACTTTGTTGCCGGTGATTGAAGGGGAATTTCTTGTGATGGAAGTTTTTCTTTTATGGTAACGACCTTCGGGTGCACGTCACCTTTTCTGAGCAAAGAGGGCAAGCTGTCAAAATCCTTCCATACAATAAATGCTTTCCCTGTCCACCGGGAGTGAAGCTGCTCTACGGGAATGCTGGTTTTCCCCTGCTGGGGGTCGAGCAGCACCGCCTGATTGCCAATAATCCCCGCAAGCACCACGTACCGGTAGTGGGTATCATTAATGGGTATAATGCA
>CAIYCZ010000359.1 GCA_903924805.1 uncultured delta proteobacterium
AAAGCCTTGAGGATCTGGTGAGCGAATACACCGGAGAACTTGCCGGTGCGCTGGTGGATACCTATTTCAACAAGGATATTCCCGCGGATGAAATGGATGTCCGGGGATTTAAGGAGGCGGTGTTTAAGCAGTTTTGCATTCCCCTGCGGCTGTCTGCTGATGAAATAAGAGAGATGAAAGCAGACGATGCGGAGCAGCGTATCCTTGATGAAGTAAAAAAGATATATGAGAGCAAAGCACAGGCGTTTACCCCGGAGATTCTCCATAAGCTTGAAAAGTGGGTTTATCTGCGGGTGCTGGATGAGCGGTGGAAAGAAAACCTGCTGGATATGGATCATCTGAAAGAAGGGATAGGCCTCAGGGGATATGCCCAGCAGGACCCCTTGCGTGAATATCAAAAGGAAGCGTATGATCTTTTTATCGGGCTGACAGACAGGATCAAGGAAGAGTTTATTGAAAAACTATTCATGGCGCAGCTGGCCAGGGAAGAGGAAATTCCCGCCCCGCAGCGCCCCCAGCAGATTGTCCTGAACCGTGGCGAGGAAGAAGTAAAAGCGAAGCCCGTTGTGCGTGAAGCAAAAAAAGTTGGCAGAAATGACCCCTGCCCGTGCGGCAGCGGCAAGAAATACAAGAAATGCTGCGGAGCAAAATAGAAATAAACTCTAAGCACTAAATCCGAAATTCTAAAGCTACATTCAAATGATAAATGCCAAAGTTCAGATGTCAAAGTAATGTCAAAGCTCAAATGATAAATTATTGGCATTTGACATTTTGATTTCATTTGTAATTTGGATTTTGTAATTTGAACTTATTACGACCTCCGAAATATATCCTCATCCTCTCCAGTGCCTCTGAAATATTTCCTTTAGAGTTTGCATAGGTTGCGCCCGCTCCATAATTTTCATGGCAAGGAAGGGCTTTAAAGCCTGGATATGCGGCGGCAGATGCACGCGTTCGCGCTTTTTAAAGGCCGTTACACCTCTCCTGTTGTCTCTCCATGCATAGTATGATAACGTTCAGGCAGTTAAGAGATTATCAAGAATCGCCTGCTTTTACAACGATGAAAGTACTCCTTGCATACCTCTGCCATTATCGGGACAGGCACGATTACTACCTATCCATGCTGCCGGTGGGTGTTGTCTCAATAGCTGCATGCCTTGAGAAGAAGGGATTTGATGTTACGCTCGCCAATTTTTCTAAAATGGGCTATCGCAAGGCGCTGCAGCACATCTTCAGAACAAAACCTGATGTTATTGGACTATCGCTTTTTACCCATAACCGGGTTGATTCCTTTAAGCTGGTACAAGAGCTGAAAAAGGTTTTGCCCAATACTGCTATTGTGCTTGGCGGTCCTCATGCGACATTCCTCGCAGATGAAATTATCAGTCGCTATAAAGAGGTTGATTATATTATTAAGGGTGAGGGTGAAAAATCTTTCGTCGCGTTAATGAAAAAAATTGAGCGTGGTGAAACACCGGATAGAAAGGTTTTATCTTCGCAAATCATCGAGGACCTTAATGACCTGCCTTCACCGGGAGAATTTTCCGGCAACCTCATCGGCGTTGATACCAATGAACAGTTTGCATTTATCATCACTTCACGGGGATGCCCTCATGCATGCATATTCTGCTCATCGCCGCAGTTCTGGAAAAGAACGGTACAATACCGCAGCGCTGAGAGTATATTCCGGGAAATAAAGCAGTTGCATAAAAGATACGGGATTATCTATTTTTCTATACGGGATGATAACTTTACCCTGAATAAAAAACGGGTTCTGCAGTTCACCGATCTGGTACAAAAGAGCGGCCTGTGTATCATGTGGAACTGTCAATCCCGGGTTGACACCATAGACGAAGAGATGCTGATCTCCATGAAAAGGGCAGGGCTGGAGCATATTCAGTATGGCGTTGAATCAGGGTCGGAAAGGATTTTAAAACTCTATGATAAGCATACCACTATTGAAAAAATAGAGCAGGCTGCAGCGATAACACGAAAGGTGGGAGTATATCTTTCAATTTATTTAATGACCGGCATGGAGGGAGAGAATCAACAGGATACCGATGAGACAAAATCTCTTATCAGACGAACACTTCCTCATGATGGTATTGTTTCTCCCGTTGCGTTATATCCCGGCACACAACTTTATGAGAGGGTAAAAGAGAAGAGAACCATTACTGATGATGTATGGTTCAAAAAAAGTGCTTCCGGAATTTTTTTAAGAAATGATGAACGAGTTGCTGCGTGGATGGCTGAACTGCTGGTTGAACTTGAACGGATAAAGAAAAAGTCGTGGTATAGAGAAAAAGATTTTGCAAAACACCGGAAGGTTGCAGGTGAAGACTGCTGGGTTACCGATATCCTGGAAGGTGATTATTTTTATTATAACAAACGTTACCGGGAGGCAGAGAAATGCTATCAGCGGGTAATTGACAGGTATCCGCAGAATCCCTGGGGTTATTTGAGAATGGCAGAGCTGCAACGGACGAGCGGAGATTTAAAAAGCGCAGAGCAGCGGAATCTCAAAGTAAAAAAGATTATGCCGCAGGCCATGAGGTATGACTGAATTTTGCGCCTGAACAGTTAAAAACAAGGAGGACACAGCATGCAGGTTTATGAGTTAAC
>CAIYCZ010000360.1 GCA_903924805.1 uncultured delta proteobacterium
AAATGGATACAGTTTTACGTTTTAATTATTAACTTTACATTCTAGTCTTTTGTAAAATATTGCTTGAATGTAAAAAGAGAAAATCTAAAACATCGACGACTCCCAAAGGGAGTCATTTTAATTAGGTCGATTTTAACTGATTTTTGAATTCAAATAATGTGGCACCCTTCTGGAGCATTTCTTATCATGCAGAAGATAGCTTTAGCCCTCGTCACAACGAGTATATTTCATCAGTTCTTCCACCGTCTTTTGCTTGATCACCAGTTTATTCCTGCCCACCATCCCTTCCGGTATCTCCGTCACATCCGTGATTTTGTTGTATACAGGCGGCAACGGGTCCCTCCGCATCATCAGCTCTAACGCCCTGTTGGCATCATAAGGTACAACCGGAGTTTTCACAGCATGCGGTTTAAACACTACGGCCGGTTTGGTAGTGCTGCTGCTAGGGAGGTCTTCCAGGTCGCGTAGGTTACCGTATCTAGCCTGCATGTCAGTTAGAGTTCCAAAATCAAGAGCCCGCGCCGAGCAGCCTCCTACGCAAATCGGTAAATCGCCTGCTTCCAGCCGGTCGATACACATGTCGCACTTCTTCGCAATGTCCCCAATATTATCACTTTCAAATACGGGCGCACCATATGGACATTCTTCATAACAATTGCGGCATCCGGTACATTTATCTGCGTCAATTAACACCGCCCCGTATTTTGGTTCCTTGTAGATCGCCTCAACCGGGCAAGCGCTGATACAGGACGGCTCTTCGCAATGGTAGCAGGGCACCCACTGGAAATGTATGCGTACTGTTGGGAAGGCACCTTTCTCATATTCATATACCTTCAGGTACTTAAGCGGGCCGGGAGGTAATTGATGCCAGTTCTTGCAGGCTACACTGCAATCCCGGCAGCCGGTACACCGGCTCTGATCGAAGAAGAAAGCATACTGTGTCATCTTGCACCCTCCCATTTTTCAATCTCAACAAGCGCCTTGCACGGCTGATGATCGATGATGGTGTCAGGCAGGTGCTCGTCATAGTGTGTCATCAAGTTCGGCGCACCCCGGGTATCGATGCCCTCCGGCATCAAGGCCGTTTTTGTTAATCCTGGTCTGTACCAACCGCCGTGAAAAATGTCAACGGTTCCGGGGACTACCTTTGAAGTCACATAGGCCGGCATGATTATTTCAGCCTGGTCATTATAAACTCTAACTAAATCATCATCTTTAATTCCCCGAGCCTTTGCATCAGCTGCACTAATCCAGATAGCATGGCGGTAGCAGTCCTGATTCAGTAAAGGCTGATTGTCCAGCAGCGTGTGAATACGGTAAAGTCCGTGGGGGGAAGACATCAAAAGGGGATATTCTTCAACGTCCTTGCTGTGGTAAGTAGCCTTGCCCCCCATTACCATTTCTGCCATCGGGGGTAGATTCCCACCACCGTACCAGCCACTCGCAAATTGAACTTTAGTCCTCGCCTGTTTAGCAGTTTCATAATTGCTGGAGGCCAGATATTGAGGTCCTTTGGCTAATTCTTTTGAATAAAACTCCATCTTGCCCGATTCAGTTCCTCTAAAGGGATTCTTACCGTGCTCAATATCCTTTTTATAGGTATAAT
>CAIYCZ010000361.1 GCA_903924805.1 uncultured delta proteobacterium
ATGCTTTTATATCCTGATTCCTTTACCGGTATGAGATATATAAGCCAAAGAACTCCCGCAAGGCATACAACAGAAATGATCCGCGGAATAAGGAAATTGAAGGTAGCGAACAGTTTAAAAAAGACTGCGGTCACAAGGTAATAAACGGGGGGATACAGTTCTGACACGAATTCACTGGACGGCGGTGGATACGTGGGCTGTCCGTTCACCATGCGCAGGGCATGGCAAACCATCTCGCCTTCAATCCAGTCAATTTCAAACGGATAGGGGAGGCGCTGGAAGATGCAATAGACAGCCAGGCAGAAAAACACAACAAGCAGACTATAGACCGGGAGTTGAGCAAACAGAATCCATCCGGAATGCTGGCTCTGGCTGCTTTCAGGGTGATTTTGAGACATGAACGTACCTCTTCACCTATAGTTACCAGGGGGGTTCAGCATGAATTCAGGTGCAGGCTAAAACAAAGCGCCCCTCTGTCCAAAGAACAAGGGAACCTGCCTGTATATAAAACGGTTTGAATGATGTCACCGTAAACTGTTCAAACAGGGCTCGGTATGCAGCTTCAGTCCTACTGAAACTGCCGCGATCAAATTGTAGAAGAAATTTGTTTATAGGATTTAAACCCGCATGCCATATGTGGTCTACGACCACTATCTTCCCGGTGCGATTTAAAAAACGGCCCACGGATTTAATGAGGTGCGCAACCGTAGCGCTGTCTATATGGTGCAACACACCATTTAAAATAATATAATCAAACGTTGTATTAATACCACAGGTGTCCAGTTCTAAAATATCGCCCAGTATAAACTGGCCGTGCAGCTTCTTCCGGTCATAATCAATATATTTTGGATTAGTATCAACCCCCACATAATCACAGGCTGGGAAATATTTTTTAAACAGGCCCGTCCCGCATCCCAGATCAAGAACGCGCGGGTCCTGGTGTTCTCCGATCACTTCTTTTATGGCCATAAACCGTGGTGCAAAATGTATGGAAGACCACAGGTTATAAAACTGTGGCCACTCCAGCAGCTTTTCATACACCGTTCTTCTACTCCTCAGGTTAGTGGTTACTGTGGGGCTTACGTGGTAAAAGGCTCCTGTTGTGCGCGAACAAAAAAGCGTTCAGGCGCCTGGTTTGCTTTTGCAATAGAACAGGTGATATGAACTGAAAAAGGGCAAGACTTGTTTCAAGGTGTCAAGCAAAAGCAGCGGTTTCATTAAAAATGATTGTTTTAAGGCGAGTTTTGTTATCGGCGGCGGCAAAACGCACAGCCGCCCATAGTCTGTTAGCTCCAACCCGCATTCGTTAAATTCTTTTGCAAGCCTCCCTCTGGTCAGCCGTATATATTGAAATTCATTTTTCATCCGCATATCCGGGTACAGCATGAGCTGCAGAATAATTAGTGGATTTAAGGGATTGGGCTCAAGAAACAGGGCTGGTACATTGGCTGTGCGCAATGCCGTGAAACACTCTTTTCTCTGCTCGCGGGTCAGATGATGGAGAAGGTGGAAGCTGAAAAAAATAGAGTCCTTGGGTATCGGGTTATTTTTTAAAAATTCCTCCATGGTTGATTTCACTATGGTCACATGGCTGGTATCAAACAATTGCTTGAGCACGGTAATGTATGACTCGGAGGGCTCGATAAGGTACACTTTGGGGAAATGCTTGATGAGCGCAAAAGAAAAACGTCCCATGCCTGCCCCAAGCTCAATGGCTGTGGAATATTTGGAAAAATCATCAGGAACCGTTCTGGTAATCAATGAGAATATAAATTCTGAAAAGACCCCATCGTTGCAATACATATATTTATGGGTATCTTCAGCAAAGTATTCGTTATTCTTGTTATTCATCATGCCGTTTCCATTCCTTGCAAAAATTTATTGTTAGCGTTACCGGCGCAACCAGGAACACGGTGCTGTCCCGGCATGCTGACGGCAGGGACCATAGCGGTTCTCTGCTGTCTCATATATACTAAAAACCCCGTTCATGTCTACCATAAATGAATGCGGTAAAACGCGCGACCAGCCACCGTACCGCCATGCTGCATGCCCGTGCTACATCATCTCCAGCAGTTTCGCGAGCACTTCTCTGGTTGCCAGTACATCGCCCAGCGCTGCGTGAGCCTGATACCCGGTTATCTTGAATGCATCTTTCAAGCCCCCCGCTCTGGACAAGCCGGTGACGGGAAACGGCGCCGGCTCTCCTCTGCGCTGCGCGCGCAGATTAAGAAGTATTGCCAGCGCCTTGGTGTCAATAAAATCATTTCCGTGAATGGCTTTGGCAAGCCCTTCACGGTATCCGCTTACGCTGAACACATAATCCAGAAATGCATAGTCAAACGGATAGAACTGTCCTATGGCTATGGGGTCGCCGGCAAAATTGCGGTTAGTAAAATCCAGAAACTGCTTACAGAGCTCTTCATAGCTTACCCCCTTCTGGATTCGCTCTACGGTAAATCCGTTGACCTGAAGCGC
The DNA here is from genome assembly GCA_903924805.1 of uncultured delta proteobacterium. GTDB lineage: Bacteria > Desulfobacterota > WTBG01 > CAIYCZ01 > CAIYCZ01 > CAIYCZ01. Next base: position 2,476 of record CAIYCZ010000361.1, read on the forward strand.
CTCTGCATCAATTTCCACTCCTGGCGGAGGACATACATCCATGTGAAAGGACTGTAACACCTCCAGGTGCTCATCCAGGGCTGCTGCTGCCAGCTCAATCAACCCGTGCCGTGCCGGATGAAGACCGGTGGTCTCCGTATCAATGATAAGGTATTTTCCCCTTTTCTCGGACATTTCGTATAACCATCAAACCATATAGCGCGGATAAAAGATTCGGTAATCTTCCTGCGTTCCTCCCCTCTCATGGTAATAAAACTACAAAACGATTTAAATTGCAAACAAAACTGCACCAATAAAAAAACCTTGCAGAGGCATGAAGTTAAAAAGCCAAAAAGCAAACGGGTGAGGTGCTGAAGATGATTGCGGAAGGCTATAAAATACTGGCCGGTTTCCTGCCTCCCAAGCCCTGCTTTGCAGATGGGGAGGCTCACCAGCTCTGTATTATAGTGAATGACAAAAATAAATCGACTATATACCCGGCAGTCGCAGGCTTCAGCCTGCGGCATATAAGCGCAACCATGATGGTAAACTGCTGTCGGGCAACTGCACCCTGACCATCTGATACCTGCACCTCAACATCATGACTGCCTTCCCCATGGCACCCGGGTAATCAAGCCGTTTTTGTTACGTTGAAGTTTTATCTGCTCCGGTAACAACTATTCGGTTCTTTTATTTTTTAGCGTATATTCCTTTGCCGCACAATAAAGCACGGGAACTATGAGCATGGTGGATACCTGAAAAATCATCCCGCCAAAAGAAGGAATCGCCATGGGAATCATAACGTCCGAGCCCCTTCCCGTGGATGTCAGAACCGGTAAAAGGGCAATAATTGTTGTTGCGGTAGTCATGAGACAGGGCCGGATGCGCCGCGTGCCGGCCGCAATGGTTGCCTGACGGATTTCCTGTACCGTTGCTGCCCGGCGTTTTAAAAAAACCGCCTCAAGATAGGTGGCCATAATCACCCCGTCGTCGGAAGCAATGCCGAAAAGAGCCAAAAATCCCACCCAGACGGCAACGCTTAAATTTATGGGGTGAACCTGAAACAGATCTCTCATTGAAGTGCCAAACAGCGTAACGTTAAGAAACCACGGCTGCGCGTAGAGCCAGAGCATAATAAATCCTCCGGCACCGGCCACAAATATTCCGGAAAACACCATAGCGGTTATTGCTGCGGAATTAAACTGGAGATACAGGATTACAAAAATAATGAACAGGGCAAGGGGAATGATAAGCATCAGGGTTTTTTCCGAGCGCGCCTGGTTTTCATAGTTCCCGGTAAAGGTAAAGCTTGTGCCGCCGGGCAATTGCAGCGAACCGCTGCGTATTTTTTGCTGCAGATATTCCCGGGCCTGCTCAACCACATCCCCCTCTGCCCGGCCAGGCTTTTTGTCAAACAGCACATAGCCCAGCAGAAACCCGTTTTCCCCCTTAACGATCTCTGGACCGCGCACATAGGTGATGTCAGCAAGCTGTATAAGCGGTACCTGCACTCCATCCGCTGCCGGAACCAGAATTTTTCCCAGCGCCTCAAAGTTATCACGCAACTCCCTCAGGTATCGCACCCGGACAGGGTACCGCTGCCTGCCTTCGACGGTGGTTGTTATGAGCTTTCCGCCGATGGCAAACTCAATCACATCCTGAACCTGCTGCACGGTAATCCCATACGGAACGATTTTATCCCGGTTAATGCGAATCTCAAGGTGTGGTTTGCCAATGCTCCGGTCAGCAATCACCGTTGCCGGATCAATCCCGGGAGCTTCCCTGAGTTGCTCCTCAATCTGCAGGGCAGCGGCTTGAATAGCCTCTATGGTGGGCCCGCTGATTTTAACCCCCATGCTGGCACGGATTCCGCTCTGCAGCATGACAATGCGCGCTGATATGGGCTGCAATCGCGAGGAAGCTGTGGTGCCGGGAATCCTGGCAGCCGCAACAATGGCGTCCCAGATATCGTCCGGCTTCTGAACGCCCGCCCAGGAAGCCCGGCCCGGGTTGAGAGACGGATCAAGTGCCGGTCTCCACAGGGAAAACGGCCGGCCCGGGGGGGCGGGGATTAAGCGGTTTGCCTTGTCCCGCTCAAACCGCCCCCTGACAAGATATGGTTTGCCATCAGGTGCCGACAGAATGCTTCCCTCTTCACCGCGGGCAAGGTCCAGTTCCCTCGGGTTAACCCGGAAGTGCCGGGGCTTTCCATCATTGTCAACCAGGTACCGGGGCTTGTAGGTAATGACCGTCTCAATCATGGGCACCGGCGCGGGGTCAAGCGCGCTTTCAGCGCGGCCAAGCTTTCCTACCACCAACTCAATTTCCGGAATCCTCTGTATGGC
>CAIYCZ010000362.1 GCA_903924805.1 uncultured delta proteobacterium
TTATTTTTATTGCCGTGGGTACTCCTTCTGCAGATGATGGTTCTGCTGATCTGAGTTCAGTGTGGGCTGTGGCTCGCGAAATCGGCAAACATATGAACGGATATAAAATAATTGTGACAAAAAGCACAGTGCCGGTCGGGACCACGGAGAGAGTAGGGGAAATTATCCGAAAAGAGACCACGGAAACATTTGATGTAGCCTCCAATCCCGAGTTTTTGAAGGAGGGGGCTGCCATTGATGATTTTATGAAGCCTGACAGGGTTGTGGTGGGAACAGAAGACCCCCGGGTAACAGAGCTCATGAAAGAACTGTACGCGCCGTTTGTCAGAACAGGCAACCCTGTCCTGATTATGGATATCAGAAGCTCAGAGCTTACCAAGTATGCAGCAAATGCCATGCTTGCAACACGCATTTCGTTTATGAACGAGATGGCAAACCTGTGCGAAAAACTGGGAGCAGATATCAATCTGGTGCGAAGGGGCATGGGGTCTGATCCCCGCATTGGCTCATCTTTTTTGTTCCCGGGTGTCGGGTACGGCGGGTCATGCTTTCCCAAAGATGTAAAAGCAATCATTAAGTTCGGGCTGGAGGCAGGCTATGCGATGAAGATTCTGCCCATGGTCGAAGAGGTAAACTATTTACAGAAAAGCACCCTGGCGGATAAAGTCATCCAGTATTACAAGGGCACTATGAAGGGCAGAAAAGTAGCCATCTGGGGTCTTTCATTCAAGCCTAAAACCGATGATATGCGCGATGCCCCGTCCCTTGAGATTATTAAACGGCTGCTTGAGGCCGGGGCGGTCATTGAGGCATTTGATCCGGTCGCCGTTAAAGAGACAAGAAAAATCATCGGCGAGCGGATTACCTATGGAATGAAAAACTATGATGTCCTCAAAGATGCCGATGCCCTGCTGGTGGTGACGGAATGGAATGAGTTCCGCGAGCCTGACTTTGATAAAATTAAATCTCTCATGAAACACCCGGTCATTTTTGACGGACGGAATATTTATGATGCCAAGAAACTGAGGGAAAAAGGGTTTCAGTATTTTGGTATTGGTATAAAATAATAACGAGAAAGGGGTGTTGACATTATGCGTACACTGGTTACCGGCGGAGCAGGATTTCTGGGGAGCCATCTGTGTGACCGGCTTATACTTGAAGGCCATGAAGTTATCTGTATGGACAACCTCATTACCGGTGATACTGATAACATTGCCCACCTGATGGGAAATCCGAAATTCAAATTTATTAAATATGATGTGACCGAATATATTTTTATTGACGGCCCGATCGATAACATTTTACACTTTGCCTCCCCTGCCAGCCCGATTGATTACCTGGAGCTGCCGATTCAGACCCTGAAGGTGGGCTCGCTCGGCACGCACAAGGCGCTGGGACTGGCAAAGGCTAAAAAAGCGCGGTTCCTGCTGGCATCCACCTCTGAAGTGTATGGAGACCCCCTCATCCATCCGCAGCCCGAAGAATATTACGGAAATGTTAATCCCATTGGTCCGCGGGGTGTGTATGATGAAGCAAAGCGGTTTGCTGAGGCACTGACTATGGCCTATCACCGCTATCACGGTGTGGATACACGGATCGTAAGAATTTTTAATACCTATGGTCCGCGTATGCGGCTCAACGATGGCAGGGTTGTCCCTGCATTTCTCCCCCAGTCACTTAAGGGGGAAGACCTTACCGTGTTCGGCGATGGCAGTCAAACCAGAAGCTTCTGCTATGTTTCAGATTTGATAGACGGGATTTATCGTCTGCTCTTTTCCTCCGAATGCGAACCGGTGAACATCGGCAATCCCCGGGAGATGACGATTCTTGAGTTTGCCCGCACGATCAACGAGATTGCAGGGGGCAACGGGAAGATTATATTCAAGCCTCTGCCTCAGGATGACCCGAAGGTGAGGCAGCCTGATATATCCAAGGCAAAGCTGCTGCTGGGCTGGAGTCCGCGTGTTTCTCTTGATGAAGGAATACGCCAGACGATGGCATATTTCAAAAAGAAACTGGATATAAAATAGTGCTTGTATGAGAAGGTGGGAATGGACTATAGTATAGTATAAAAACGCAACTGATGCAGTACTATCAAAAGTTTTATGAAAAAACAGGAGAAGATATAAAACCACAGAGTTCACGGAGAAATTCTCTGTGTTCAAAATGAATATCCTTTAAAATCTGGAACTGAAGGAA
>CAIYCZ010000363.1 GCA_903924805.1 uncultured delta proteobacterium
AAATTCACACTATAATACCTGTGATGCAAAATATGGTTGAAAGGATGGGTAATGCCATGCACGAAGCAGATGATAAAAAATACTGGAGCCCGTATGTTGCCGGGGCATTGAGCGGGCTTCTGCTGGTTTTATCAGTATTCATTTCCGGAAAATTTTATGGCGCCTCGACCACGTTTGTCAAAACAGCCGGAATGATTGAGAAAATCTTTAATGCTGAACGAATAGCCCGCATGGATTATTTTCTAAAAGAGGTGCCCGTGATTGACTGGCAGTGGATGTTTGTGGTTGGTATCCTCATAGGCTCATTTATTGCGGCAAAAACCTCGGACACTTTTGAATGGAAACCAGTGCCCGATATGTGGCGCAGGCGCTTCGGCTCCAATATAATTAAGCGGGGCATTGCAGCCTTTATCGGCGGGGTCATAGCCATGTTTGGTGCGCGTCTTGCTGATGGCTGTCCATCTGGGCACGGACTGAGCGGTTCGGTTCAATTAGCAATGAGCGGATTTATTGCTCTGATTTGCTTCTTCATCGGTGGCGCTCTTGTCGCCCGCATTCTTTACCGGGGAGGTGATTCCAAATGAATATGCTTATCTATGGGCTTATTACCGGTATTCTTTTTGGCTTCCTGCTGCAAAAGGGGCGCGTCATCCGCTATGATCAGCAGATCGGGGCTCTGCGCTTTCTGGATATGACCATTGTCAAGTTCATGCTCTCAAGCGTCCTGGTTGGCATGGCTGGCGTTTACTGTTTAAAAGATTTCGGGCTGGCAACGCTTTCAATCAAGCCAACCATTCTTGGCGGTGCCATTATCGGGGGGCTGATATATGGGATTGGATGGGGGCTGCTGGGCTATTGTCCCGGGACTTCGCTGGGAGCTGTTGGAGAAGGCAGATGGGACGGTGTCTGGGGAATTCTCGGCATGCTTGCCGGAGCAGCTTTATTCGCTGAAGCGTATCCGCTACTTAAAAGAACGGTTCTCACCTGGGGAGATTTCGGGAAAATAACGCTCCCCCAGGTACTCGGCGTGAACCACTGGTTCATTATTCCACTGTTTATTATCGGGGGGCTGCTTCTTTTTCGCTGGTTTGAGAAAAAGGGATTATAACCTGCAAAGAGCTGCTGCTACAAATGAAACTGCGGAGCGGGTTTGAGCTTCATGCCATAGCTGATAATCCAGCACCCTGCCCTTCAACCCTGGCAGTATCTCCAGAAGACATGCCAGTGTTGAAAATCCCCGTATATGGCAACCGTCCTGCACCCGCGTGGTCATTCGGCTTGACACATCGAAAGCTCAACCCTATACTCATTCAGCTAAAATTCATCTACACTCCTGCGTAAAAATATGCCATACCAACGATAATACTTTATTGAGGAATAATAATGAAACGATTCAAGTGGTACTTGCTCATGGGAGGGTGCCTGATCGGCACATCATGTATTTCCTATCTCATCCAGATTTTTATTTTTCACAGAACGCAGGACACGTTTTTCTATATGCTCCAGGATATTGCCTTCGTGCCCATCCAGGTGCTGTTGGTATCAATTATTGTGGAAGAAGTGCTGAGCAGGAGAGACAAACGGGAAAAGCTCAGTAAGATGAATATGGCTATTGGGACTTTTTTCAGCGAGGTGGGAACAGACCTCCT
>CAIYCZ010000364.1 GCA_903924805.1 uncultured delta proteobacterium
CTTGCGCAGATCTTCGGTTGTCAAATCCACATTCACGATTTGATCCGCTTCAGCAAGCACCGTGTCCGGCATTCGCTCGCGCACCCGGACATGAACCGATTTTTCAACCGTGTCATAGAGGCTCTCCAGGTGCTGCACATTCACGGTGGTGATGACATGAATACCCGCGGCAAGAATGTCCTGCACATCCTGGTAGCGTTTCGGGTTGCGGCTGCCGGGGACATTGGTGTGGGCCAGCTCATCAATGAGCGCAACCTGGGGTTTCCGGGCAATGATTGCATCAACATCCATTTCTTCAACCGTAATGCCGCGATACTCCTGCCGCAGCCGCGGGATTACTTCCAGGCCGTCAATCAGCCGTGCGGTTTCAGCGCGGCCATGGGTTTCCACCAGCCCGATAACGACATCGATGCCCTCAGCTTTAAGCCGGTGGCCTTCCTGAAGCATCTGAAAGGTTTTACCCACCCCGGCGCAGTACCCAAGGTAAACTTTCAGCCTTCCGCGCTGAGCGCGGCGGATGATTCTTAAAAATGAACCGGACCTGTCTTCCAGCATTGGCAGCTCACATACTGTTGTCTAATGAAAGGTTCAGCATAAGCACATTGACCCGGGGCTCTCCCAGAACCCACAGATCGCGGCCCTCGGCGCAGGCTGCTATTTTTTCAAGCACGGCCTGCTCGCTCATGCCGCGCGCTCCGGCAACGCGGGGTGCCTGCAACCGGGCATTCTTCAGGCTGATGTGGGGATCAAGCCCGCTGCCTGAAGCAGTCACCGCGTCGGCCGGCACTGCGGCATCAGGGCCGAGCCCGTTTTGGGTGCGATAGTCGGCAACCCGCTGCCTGATCGTATCGATTAAGGTTTTAGAAAGAGGTCCTGCATTGCTGCCGCCGGAACTGGCAGCATCATAACCCTGCCCCGCGGCAGACGGCCGCGGATGAAAATATTTTGCATCGTCAAAGCGCTGGGCAAGAAGGCTCGAACCGACAATGACCCCTTTCCTGGTTACCAGTGAACCATTTGCCTCATGGTCAAAAAAGAGCTGGGCCGCAGTCCATATGGTAAGCGGATAGATACCGCACAACAGCATTGCCAGGAACAGAGTGGCCAGTAATGCAATGCGCAGCTCAGCGATAAGGTTTTTCAATGGCATCTGTTTCCTCCTATACCAGGTGAAGAGCGGTTATCAAGACATCGATTATTTTTATGCCGATAAAAGGCGCCACCAGCCCTCCCAGTCCGTAGATACAAAGATTGCGCCGCAGCAGCACCGCGGCCCCGAGCGGCCGGAAGCGCACGCCGCGCAAGGCCAGCGGGATCAGGGCGATGATGATGAACGCGTTAAAGATAACCGCGCTTAAGATTGCGCTGCCGGGAGACTGAAGCCGCATGATGTTGAGCGGCTGGATGACCGGGAATAAGATAATCAGCATTGCCGGAATAATCGCGAAATATTTTGCCACATCATTAGCGATGCTGAAGGTCGTCAAGGCCCCGCGGGTGATAAGCAGCTGTTTTCCGATCTCGACAACTTCAAGAAGCTTGGTGGGATTAGAGTCAAGATCCACCATGTTGCCTGCTTCCTTGGCTGCCTGGGTGCCGGTATTCATGGCTACCCCCACGTCAGCCTGGGCAAGGGCCGGCGCATCATTGGTGCCGTCCCCGGTCATGGCGACAAGATGGCCGGCGGCCTGCTCCCTGCGAATCAGCGCCAGCTTATCCTCGGGCCTGGCTTCGGCGATGAAATCATCGACACCTGCTTCCTGCGCGATAGCAGCTGCGGTCAACCGGTTGTCCCCGGTAATCATAACGGTTTTAATGCCCATGGCGCGGAACCGATCAAAACGGTCCCGTAAGCCGCCTTTCACAATATCTTTAAGATGTATAACCCCGAGGGCCCGGTCTGCATCTGCAACAACCAGTGGCGTGCCGCCGGAGCGTGCAATGGTATCGACCGCCTGCTGAACCTCTGCCGGAAAAGAGCCGCCGACAAACTCGCGAATCGCGTCAGCCGCCCCTTTGCGGATTTGTCTGCCGTCTATATCAACCCCGCTCATCCGGGTTTGAGCAGTGAAGGTAATGAATGCTGCAGGGGGCATCTCGGAGATTGACCGGCCCCGCAGGCCGTATTGCTTGGCCAGCACCACGATGCTCCGTCCCTCTGGTGTTTCATCGGCAAGAGAGGCCAGCTGCGCCGCGTCCGCCAGCTCCCGGGTTTGTACCCCGGCAGCAGGAATAAACTCTGTCGCCTGGCGCTCGCCCAGCGTGATGGTCCCGGTTTTATCCAGCAGCAGCACATCGACATCTCCCGCTGCTTCAACGGCCCGGCCGCTCATTGCCAGTACATTTTTTTGCACCATGCGGTCGATGCCGGCAATCCCAATCGCACTTAACAGTCCCCCGATGGTGGTGGGGATAAGGCACACGAGGAGCGCGACCAGCACGGTGATGGAAAATGATGTTCCGGAATAAAGGCCGAAAATCTTCAGGGTCATAATCACAACCAGAAAGATGATTGTCAAAGCTGAAAGCAGAATGGTGAGGGCGATTTCATTCGGGGTCTTCTGCCGCTGCGCCCCTTCAACCAGGCTGATCATCCGGTCAAGAAAACTTTCTCCGGGATTTGCTGTGACACGTACTTTGATCCGGTCAGACAGGACCCGCGTCCCGCCGGTCACCGCACTGCGATCACCGCCTGCTTCACGTATTACCGGAGCTGATTCACCGGTTATGGCTGATTCATCCACGGTGGCAATCCCTTCCAGTATTTCCCCGTCAGCCGGGATGACTTCCCCGGCAGAGATGAGCACCAGGTCATTTTTACGTAAGCGCTCGGCAGCAACTTTTTCAGTCGAACCATCAGCATTGAGGCGATTGGCAATTGTCCGGGTGCGCGTCTTGCGCAGTTCATTGGCCTGCGCTTTTCCCCGGCCTTCTGCCATGGCTTCGGCAAAATTGGCAAACAGCACGGTAAACCAGAGCCAGAGCGAAACCTGCAGTGTGAAACTAAGTGGTTCATCCTGCGCTCTGAAAAAAATAAAGAACGTGGTTATCGCTGCTCCCACTTCAGTGACAAACATCACCGGATTTTTCATCAGCGAACGCGGGTTCAGTTTTTTTAATGATTCGACCACTGCCGGGGCGATGATAGTGCGGTCAAACAGAGAATGTTTTCTCGCGGCCACAGAAAATCTCCTTTAATACAGAATGTTTGAGCCGGTCATGAGAAAATGCTCCACCACCGGCCCGAGCGAAAGAACCGGAAAAAAGGTGAGGGCTCCGACAATGAGCACCGTTCCAATTAACATAATCATAAACGTAAAGCCTGAGACTGGAAGGCTCCCCTCGCTTGCAGGGATTAATTTTTTCTGCGCCAGGTTTCCTGCCAGGGCCAGTATGGGTATAATCATGAAAAACCTGCCCAGAAGCATCGCTATTCCCAGGGTTGTATTAAACCAGGCGGTATTGGTGCCAAGCCCTGCAAAGGCGCTGCCGTTATTGCCGGCTGCTGAAGAGAACGCGTAGAGCAGCTCGCTCAGGCCGTGCGGGCCTTTATTGGCAATCCCGGCCAGCCCCCAGGAACCGGCTGCAGCCCATGCAGTGAAGCCAAGTATGCTGAAGATTAAAATAAGCACGGTCAGAACACTCATCTTGACATCATAGGCCTCAATCTTTTTCCCGAGATATTCAGGGGTGCGCCCGACCATAAGTCCGCACAGAAAGACAGCCAGCACGACAAATACCAGCATCCCGTACAGGCCGGCCCCGACACCGCCGAAGACGATTTCGCCCAGTTGAATATTAAATAAAGGCACGAGCCCACCCAGCGGGGTTAACGAGTCATGCATGGCATTAACCGCTCCGCAGGAAGCGTCCGTGGTTACCGTGGCAAAAAGTGCTGAGTTGAAAATTCCAAAGCGCACTTCTTTCCCCTCCATGTTCCCACCCAGAGGATCAACTCCCAAAGCCTGCAGGCGCGGATTTCCCGCGGCTTCCGCCCACCAGAATACTAAAAAAGCTGCCAGGAAGAGCACCAGCATGGAGCCCCAGACAATCCATCCGTGGCGCTGATTTTTAACCATCCGGCCAAGATAATAGGTCAGTCCGCTCGGGATAAGAAAGATGGACAGCATTTGGATAAAATTGGCAAGCGGCGTCGGATTTTCGTATGGATGGGCTGCATTGGCGTTCATGAATCCTCCGCCATTGGTTCCGAGCATTTTGATTGCCACCTGGGAAGCCATGGGCCCCTGGGCAATAATCTGGGTGCCGGTGGTTTGCTCTTTAATGGTACTGTCTATGATTGCTGCTTTTATGTAGGGCTGAAAATTTTGAATCATGCCCTGTGAAACCAGAAACAGGGAATAAATAAGGCACAGGGGAAGCAGCAGATAGAGATTTATCCTGATGATATCCACCCAGAAATTACCGATGGTTTTTGCGCTGTGGCGCGCAATTCCCCGCACCAGAGCGGCTGCCACGGCAATACCAGAGGCTGCTGAGAGAAAGTTGTGGAAGGTAAGCCCCACCATCTGTGAGAAATAAGACATGGTAGACTCGCCACCGTAACTTTGCCAGTTGGTATTGGTGGTAAAGCTGACTGCCGTATTAAACGCAAGGTC
>CAIYCZ010000365.1 GCA_903924805.1 uncultured delta proteobacterium
CCGCCGCCGGACCCGGTTCAGCGGCAAAACTTATATCCATTGTCATGCCTGAAAACCGTGACATATCCAGAGTAACCTGCTGCCAGCTGCCGTCTGCAGGATTTAGCTGAGGGTTAAGATAGCGAAGGTAGGCAGTGCGGGAAGCGAAAAAGTAGGTGCGTGGTTTTAAAAAAGACATCTTCTGCTCAACCCCGACCATTCCTATTCCCTCGAACAGATTTTCTATAAGGTGGGTGTTCAGAAGAATTTTGCACAGCACCCCATCGCCACCTTTTCCCCATGCTTCAACCGGTGTTGCAGCAGCATATCTAAGGAACTGTGCACCAGAGCCAGAGAACAGATATGCCCACATCTCGGGTATTGCTGAAAGAGAAAATGTGAGTCTGACCCCCTGAGGAGGGATGGAGAGACGAAAGGTAGTGAGAGTATCTGTCGGCTGAACAAGCGCTCTCTGCTGCCTGCCAGCCAGTCTCACGAAACCCAATCCCACCCAACTATTCTGTGGGAACTCATCAGAGAGCACTTCTGCGCCATTGAAATTATCAAGGAAACTATAGTAGACTTTTCCCTCCTTGCCAGCTCCGGCTGGAGTTACCCTTCTTAAAACATATACCTTCATCTTTTTTAAATATAACAGGCTGTAATATTCAGCCGAATCCACAACCACATATCTGTCCGTATAAAAATATTTCAGAGAAAAGAACCCGGTCGGAATGGGGGAGCTTGAAATGAGATACTCAGGGTCAATGGCAGGGGTTAATTCTTCAAACCACCAGGGTATATCATATGCTCGAGGAAGAATCGCGTGGGGGCGGTGCAGGCAGTAGTCCATATTGTGCCAGCAGTCCCACGGAAAGCCGCCAGAAATTTTAAGTGACGGTGTTCCCTGCTGAAGGAGCCTGCTGCCCAGTTTCCAGCGGGTCTCATTCCAGCTTAAAAAGTCCTGAGTCCCCATGACGGAAAAAACCGCACACCCAGTGAGCAGCGGAATAAAATATTTCTTCTGCCATGACCTGTTCTTCAGCACTTCGCAGGCACACCACACAAAGAACGGCAGCAGCACAAGGTAGTATCTGGTAAACTTGAACCGGACGATCATCAGGTATGATACCTGCAACAAACCGATTATAAGAAGCATAATGAGCGGCGAAGATAACCGGATGGTGCGAAACCTTTTTCTATCCCTGATAATGAGAAAAATGAGGTATGTGATTGAAAAGATAGCGAGAAAATCAATGAGTTTGTATAAAAGCAGCAATATGTTTTCTGATCCCCGGTGGCCATATTCAGAAACAAAGGCAAAATGAAAACCATTCATCCAGCTGTATATTGAAGAATAAATACCCAGGTGATCGCCGGTCAGATAAAACAGAACCGCAGCCAGGCAGAAAATAAGGATAAGAGACAAGTGCCGCCTGCGAGACAGGTCAGAAAGCGGTGGCAGCAGTGCGAGGCTCAGCGGAATGAGGCTTATGCCAAAGAATTCAAGGATAAGAATTGGCCGGTGAAATATTTTGGAGAAAAAGTGAACCGGGTTGATAAGCCCTTCCACTATCCACTTCGTCTGCTGCAGGGAAGAGTACGTTGGCCCGTGGATATTCTGGAACCAGTAGCTGAACCCAAGAAATGCTATACCGGGAAGAGCGATTGAGATGAGCATGTCTGAAACCGCCCTGGCTTTCGGCTGCCGGCTGAGAAAAAGATAAAGCCCAGCTCCTGCAGCTATTAATACCCCCTGCTGCCGGACCAGAACGGCACAAGAAGCAAACAGAGACCCCAGCAAAAGATCACCGACCCCTCCCCGTTTAGCACCCCGGAAATAGAAAAAGATAGATATAAACATGAGGCCCAGAAAATGATGGTCGGTGAAAAAGGTGTAGAGGAGCGGAAATGAAAAAGGATTAAAAATAAAAAGCAGCACGATTAAAATAGATTTTCCCGGTTCCCATTCCGCCTCGCGCAGGAGAAGATAAAAAAAGACGCTTCCGAAAAAACTTATAACAAGGGTAGAAACGATGAGTATATTAATAGAGAATCCAAAAATATGTGCGAACAGCGCTCCCCACCACACTTGAAAAATCAGGCTGGGACTGGTCCAGGGGGTAAATTTCATCTGACCGGTCTGGTAAAAGGTCTGAGCTGCCCTGATATAGGACCAGTCATCATCAAGGGGATAAATGGTGTAGAGAAAGGAAAATAGAATAAAGATTAGATAAAGGCAGGATACTAATAGAAGATTTCTAACATCGGGGGATTGCAAATAACGTTTCTGTTCCACAATGGGTCTTTATAAAAAGGAGATTCTTCATTGAAAATTTATGTCAGTTGTTTTAATATCGTAGAACTTTTTACAATTCAAGGGGTTTTTACCCTGCAAAAAAATTGTATACTCATTGCAGAGCACGCAGAGAGTGAGAAGAAAAACAGTTTGGGAGTTGAAGAGTTTAGGAGTTGAGGAGTTAAATTCTTACTTTTTTAAACTCCCTAACTGCTGCACTCCTTAACTTTTTAATGCTCTGCAGTAAACTATGTTAAGGTATCAATAATGCAATCACGACTCGTTCGTCTAATTTTAATACCGGGAACAATTTTCTGTGTTCTCCTCTCCTTCTATTTTCTCTATCTTCGTGACGACCTGAGAGTATTTCCTTTAGATGATGCCTATATACATTTTGTATATGCTAAAAACCTTGCCGGCGGTCACGGCCTGAGTTTCAATGCCGGGGAAACATCCTTTGGCACCTCAAGCCCGCTCTGGGTTTTTCTCCTGTCCCGGTGCGTGCGTGCCGGCTTTGATTTGTACTCATCGGCCATCATGCTTTCCCTGTGCTGCTATTTTATTTCAGCCCTCATGATATATGTTACCTGCCGGGAAATCTTAACCGGTACGCTCCCCCTTAAGACGCCAGCTTCTTCGTCTGCACAGCTCTATTCCTTTGCTGCAGCTCTTATCTATCTTTTAAGCGGTAATATGGCATGGCAGGCCTTCTCAGGCATGGAGACAACACTCTATCATGCTCTGTGCCTGATGTGCCTGTATGCCTTTATAAAAACAGGATACGGCTTCACAACGGCACTCCTCTCGGGAGTGCTCCTTCTGTGTCGCATAAACGGCCTCTCCCTGGTGCTTCCTCTGGCCGCCGTTGACGTCACTCAAGGCAGACGGCTTTCCCCATTCGCCATACTTACACTGCTGGTACCCCTTCCTTACTACCTGTATGCAAAGATTATCTCCGGAACCTTCTTCCCGGTTACTGCCCAGGGCAAGCTTTTGACCTATGTTCGCGCAGACACGCATCTTGTTGACATCCTGTCCTTCCTGGTAAGCATTATAAAATACCTGTTCCTCTATGAGCCGGCTTTCTTCCTGCTTATTATACTATGTGTTTTAATTCCGGGCGCCATTGCTCTCCCGTTAATCCTCTCCCCCCAGGGGAGGAGAAATGACTATACTAATACGAGCAGCCCTCTCATCTGGCGGGATTGGTTTAAGGTGAGGGGGATTTGCCGGGGCCATAGGGGGAGTGGAGCTTCACTGCTTTTCCTGTGGACCCTGACCGATATCACCGTCCACTGTCTGTTTTTCCCCAGTCTTAATAATCACCTGCGCTACCTGTCAATTATTTTTCTAACCCTTCCGCTCAGCGGAGGCTTGCTCTTATTCAGGATGCAGGAAGCAGGCAGTCTCCTAAAAAAAATGCTCGCCTATCTGCTCCTGTGTCTGCTGCCGCTTATGTGTCTCCTGCGCCAGCCGTTCTGGATAAACACCTACCATAATAATGTGCTGCACATGAAACAGGTCTATTCCAATTGTGCTGAATGGATAAAGAACAATACCACTGCTGCGCCGATAGCAGCTTTTGACATTGGTGTCCTTAAGCATGTAACAGATCGCACGGTACTTGATCTTGGCGGGGTTACTACAGGAGCAGTGCACCCTTTTTTACTGCAGCACAACGCTGGCACCTATCTTCGGGAAAAAGGCGCTCAGCTTATTGTCTATTCCCGTTTCCCTGACTGTGATGTCTGGTCAGGTATTTACCGCTCAGAATATGATCGTTCCGGGCTCCTGCAGGAGACTCTGCTTAAATCATTTTCCACAGACTATTATCCGGCACCATCAATCACCCATTCGTTTCAGCTGGATGTCGTCATGATTGACAGATGGCTCCCTGCAACTCCTGAAGGATTAAAAGAAAAGTTTTATGCAGGAAACGATCAGTGGGAACATGCGGTAGGGAAATGGGTTGGCGAGGGTCTTGAGCTTGCGGGCTTCAGTCTTGAGAAGGATTCATTATCCGTTACCTGGAAAATGGCCCAATCTTTATCTATTGCCTACTTTTGGAAGTGTAACGAAAAATTGGAAAATTTACCTTTTATACATACCTGGTTTATTAACGCGAAGACCGGTGAAGTAATTATCCACACTGTCCACATACCAACGCATAATCTCCTGGATAGCAGTATGTGGAATCCGGGAGAGGTTATAAAAGAACACCATGTACTCTGGGTTCCTGACACTGCACCAGCCGGCACCTATGAAATATGGGTAAGCCCTGCAGACACCCTGCAGATGGAAAACAGGGAGGGCAGCAGCACCTTGAAAGAAACTCTTTTTGAAATCGCCGGCATTCCCGTTCGCAATTTCCCTGTCAGTAAAAAACCTGCTCAGGGGCTGATGATTGGGACGTTTGTCGTGCAACCATCAGTGCTGAAGCTGTTGTATTAAGAACAAAGAAACAGACCGCAGAAGAAAGATGACAGACGATAGAATACTTGATAATTTATTATATCTGTTTTTTGTTTTCTTATCTCTGATTCTTTATGCTCTTGCCACCGTTGCGGAGTATCGGGCGCGGGAACAGCACCATCTGCACATCCGAAGGGGAGAGAAAGCTAAGAGCTGATTGCTCATTGCATTTTTAATTAACCTATTACGTGGAGGACATCATGCCTTTTATAATTGATCAGAAGATTTGTGCCGCATGCGGTTCATGTGTTGGCAACTGCCCGAACCGGGCGATTGTCATGAGAGGAGACCGTTACGTTATCACTGAGATGTGCTGTGACTGCGGGGTATGTATCGAATACTGCTCAACCAATGCCATAAAAAAAGGGCCGACCAGAGCTGAATTTGACAACAGGAAGGTGGCCAGTGCTCTGCGAGAAAAGCTTTCTCTGAACCGGCACATTGCAGCCATGAAATTTGCCGACAAGGCACCTGATGGCGTTCCCGATGAGAAGGGGCCGCAATTCTGGTGCGCCATCTGCGGAGATATTTTTGACGGAGAGGGAAGCCCGCTGTTTTTCAGGGGCGTTGCAAGCAGCTGCGGCGGCTCAAAAAACATCGGCATCGGCTCAGCCATTGCGACCAGAGAGGACTTTGAAACCGCTATCAATGCATCAGTCGTCGGCGAGGGTAATCTGTATGCCTCAAAAGAATTGCTGGCCAAAAACAGGAACCTCTTCCCGCGCTATTCGAAGGTGTACGGGGGAGTGGTCATCGGCTCCCTTGAACAGGTGAGCAGGCCGGATATCATCCTCTTTCCCATAAACGGCCACCAGATGAGCATGGTTTCAACTGCCTATTCATTTGATACCGCGGAATTGATTATGGGGTATGCCGGAAAATCCACCTGCCTTATGAGCATCACCATTCCATTTGTTGAAAATAAACCCATTTTTACCTGCGGTGACCACGGGGGACGGACGTTTATGCGGCTTAAGGATGAGGAAATTCTTGTCTGTTTTCCCTACCGGCTGGTTCCCGGCCTCGTTAAAAATTTAGACCGGACAGTCTATGCACAAAAATAATACGAAACCACAGTGCATAGAGGATTGCTCTGTGTTTCTCGAAGATTAAATTGAACAAATACATGGTTCTCTGCGTCCTGGTTATTAAATCTCCACAATAAACTGCCGTATTGTTTCAAAATAGCTTCTGCCTGCCATCATGTGAATGGTGTTGTGATCAGCGCCCGGTATTATCTTAAGTACCTTTTTCTCTGCAGGAGAATGCTGCAAAAGCGTTTCAGCATCTGACACGGGAATAAACTGGTCATACTCCGCATGAATAAATAGGGTTGGCTTGCTGAACAGTTTAGTCTTTTCAATGTGCCTGAAGCAATCTGCCTCGGTAATCCCAAGAGCTTTGGTATTCACACCAAGAAAATCGAGCAGCGGCACGGTATAGGCAAATCCGCTTTCAATAATAAGGCCTGCTATATCTGTTTCATGGGTGGAAGCAAGCTCCAGAGCAGAGGCACTGCCAAGCGATCTCCCCATTACAACAAGAGGTCCGCTCATGCCTCTATTCTTCCGCCAGCGCTTAACCTCCGTAAATATGCTATGGGCATCATTGAGCATTGAGGTAACGGTGGGAGTACCGCCACTCCTTCCATACCCTCTATAATCAACCGCAAGGAGGTTCATGCCATGGCTGTTATAGAGGGGTCCTATATCGTCATAGTCGCTCACGATCTCGCCATTGCCGTGAAAAAAGAGAATGGTGGGGGCTGTTGCATCGCTCAGGTAAAACCGGCAGCCAATGCGTACTCCCTCCTCAACAGTAATTGCATAATCAAGTGCATCCGGCGGCAGACACAAAGACGATTCTTCCCGGGGATGGAAGATATAGATGAGCGCTCTGGGATTATCAAGCTTTGCTAATGAATTTGTTTTTTTCTTCATGATTTTCCCTGATTCTCTCCGGTCAGGTTTATGCTGCACTACCTGCTGCAATCAGAAACATGATTCCTTTGCGCACCATCATTACCCCGATTGCCGCAAGAATCAGGCTTGAAAGCTTTGATATGGTCCTGGTGCCGGCTTTCCCGAGAAAACGGTTAATTGACTCTGACATCAGGAACACGATTCCGGCAATTGCAATATTGATGATCGTGGCAGATACCGTGGGGATAAGTCCATGCTGACTTATCAAAAGCAGTGTTGTGGTGAGCACCCCGGGTCCTACAATCAATGGCACACCCAGCGGCACCGCACCCGGGCCTTCCGGGTCAATCTGGAGCCGCTGTTTCTGGGCAGTAATAAGATCACTTAAGGAAAGTATGAACAGAAGCGCTCCGCCGGCAATCATGAAATCGGCAACCGTGATGCCAAGCAGCCTGAGTATCCCCTGGCCGATGAAAAGGAATACCAGCGCAACAACCGTTGCCGTTAAAACTGATTCAAATATAATGCGCCTGACTTTTGGCCGCTCCAGCCCCTGTGTCAGCTGCATAAACAGCGGCAGAATGCCCAGCGCATCAACAGCAACAAACATGGGTACAAAGCAGAGCCAGAAGGTATTCATACAGCGCCCTCCAAGCTATTATTCTTTAAAAAGAACCTATAAGATAATACGTTTCATGTCAACAAAATCACAGATTTTCTCTGAAAAGTCCCATCAGTTTTCACAACACTCCTATAAAAACAAAAAAGCACTCAACCTCGAATCAGTTTCGGGAGTAAGTGCTTTATTTTCATGCAGTAAAAAGAAACCTGTGCGCAAACAGCTTAAGCAAATTCCAATCTCAGCTTTTTCCCCACCACCGATGCAGCTTTCTTAAGGGTATAAAGAGTCACAGATTCATTATCAGGATCAAGCAGCCTGTCTATTGCCGCCCTGCTTGTTTTCATCCTTCTGGCCATATCGGTTTTAGTGAGATGCTTCTGCTTCATCAAATCCTCAAGTTGCATGGCAAGAAGCCGTTTTATTGCAGCCTCTGTGCATTCTTCATAAATGCCTTCATCCTTCAGAAAATCATCAAAGCGATCTCCTAAATTCTTTTTAGTAATTGGAATAATAGTATCTC
>CAIYCZ010000366.1 GCA_903924805.1 uncultured delta proteobacterium
AGAAGAAAATGCATTACCGCTGGTAGCGCAGGGAAAATTTGAAGCGCCGGCACGACCCACTCCGCTGTCAGATGCACAACACGAACAGGCAGCATCCGCTGTTGAGCAGACTGCACCGCAACCGGCTGCTCCTGTTTCTGAGATACCGAAAGAGCAGCCGGCCGCTCAGACTTCTGTGCTCGCACATCAGGAACCAAAACCTCCTGAGAGTATACCGGCAGCTGTTACACCAGATGCAGGTGCAGCACTGAAACAGGAAAAGAAAATCCCTGTTTCAGTCCCGGCTGAGCAGCCAGGGAAAGAGAAGTCCGTGCAAAAGATAAAGACGGCTCCAGCAGGCGCATATACTATTATTGTGGGCTCATTTAAAATGAAAGAAAGTGCTGATGCGGTTAGCAAAAGCTTAAAGAGTAAAGGATATGATGCAGCTGTTCAGACGGTTGTCCTGAAAGATAAGGGCGCCTGGTACCGGGTAGCCGTGGGCTCATTCACTACACGGCAGGAAGCAAAGCTATATGCAAAGCAGCTAATAAAAAAAGAAAAGTTTCAGCCGATGGTGGTAAAGAAATACGGGTCTTCTTCACACTGAGTGGGTGAGCACAAACAGTGTGAGCGGCAGGCATGCTATACTTTATTATCCGGCAAAATCCGGAGCATACCCTTGGCAGCTTCAGGAGAATCCTGACCTGGGCCGGGCTTGCAAAGGAGAACGTTAAGCGCACATTTAAGGGCGCTCTAAAAGGCTCAGCACGCCAAGCGAGAGGGCCGGGACGTAGGTGATGAGGAGCACGCCGAATCCAAGGATGAGGAGGAACGGCAGGACATAGCGGTAGAGAGCGATCATGGGTTTGTTAAAGCGCGACGAGGAGAGGAGCAGGTTAAGGCCCACCGGCGGGAAGAGAAATCCGAGCTCCAGATTGGCCAGGATGATGACCCCCAAGTGCACCGGATGGATGCCGAAGGCAGTACCGAGCGGGATGACCAGCGGTGTCAGGACGACGATGGCGGAGAATATTTCGAGCACGCTTCCCAGCACCAGCAGCACCACATTGAGCGCGAGCAGGAAGACCAGCGGCGAGTGGATCCGCGCCTGCACCATGTTCAGCAGCTGAGCGGGGACCTGGGCATCCACGAGGTAGCTGGTCAGTCCCATGGCACAGCTGAGCAGGATGAGCACCGCGCCCACAAGCGCAGTGGCCTTCAGCAAAACCTGGGGCAGCTCGCGGAAAAGGTGCAGATCCCGCTGGATGAAGCAGGCGATGACGATAGTGTAAGCGCAGGCAAACGCGGAAGTCTCCAGTAACGAAGCAAGCCCGGTACCGAACAGCACGGCCATCAGCAGCGGGATGGAGAGCTCCCATTTGGCTCCCCAGGTCGCTTTCAGCAGCTCATGCCACACGAACGGCTGGCGCTGGGTATGGAGTTTGCGGCCAAAGATGATTCCATAGACCGCCACCAGCATCAGCAGCAGCAATCCCGGCACCAGTCCGGCAATGAACAGCTGGTCTGCCGGAACCTTTGCGACCACGCTGTAGAGGATCACGGGCAGGCTCGGCGGGAATAACAGGCCCAGACTGCCTGCTGCGGTGACCAGGCCCAGCGAGAACCGCTCCGAGTAGCCCTCTTCTATGAGGATGGGATAGAGCAGCCCGCCCAGAGCGATGATGGTGATGCCCGAGCCGCCGGTGAAGGCGGTGAACAGCGCACAGACTGCGCTGACCAGCACCGCGACCCCTCCGGCCATGAAGCCAAACAGCGCGTGAAAGAAGCGCACCAGCCGTTGCGGGGCTTGCGTTTCAGCGAGCACAAAACCGGTTGCGGTCAAAAGCGGAATGGCGGGGAGTGTCGGCGATGCGATCAGCCGGTAGATTTCAGCGGTAACCGCTGACACCGGCGTGGACTCCCGCCAGAAAAGAATCATTCCCAGGCCTGCCATTGCAGCGTAGACAGGCGACTCGAGCAGCGTCGCTGCCAGCAGCAGCAGGCACAGGAGCCAGGCGACGGGGTCAGTCGGGCGCATCAGCCCGAGCGCAAAGACCATACCCACGATGGCAATCGCGCCGATCCTTCCGGACCAGCTCCTTGAGGACCTGCGCACGTAGGTCAGTGTCATCAGCCCCAGCGCCAGTGGCATCACGCTCTCGCTGATCCAGGTCGGCAGCCCAAAGGACAACAGAGCTCCCTGCTGACGCTCGGCCAGCACCACGCTGATGCTGGCGTACGTTAGCACCGCAGTGACCGCGGCTGTAGCGCAGGCCGCACAGTACTCTGCATAACGCCGCACGGCTCCCTCCGGGAGCAAACCAGCAGTAGAAAGTGTCAGATGTTTTCCGGTCCAGGTGGCAACGAGACCGCCAAGAAAAGCCAGATAAAAGGTGAGCTGCTGCGTGTAGGTCGACGAGCCGGGGATGTGAAAACCGGCGAGAGGCCGCCCGAGGAAATTCACCAGCGGCACTGCCGTGAGCAGCAGGAAAGCGGCGACGAGAGCTCCCTGCCCTGTACCGCGGATAAGAGCGCGCGCTGTCAAGAGTCGCCAGCCTTGCCCGCCTGCCGGCGGCACTGGTCGCGTCGCTTGAGCGCCGCATCGAGGGATTCCGCAGGCAGGAAAGAACCCCGCACTTGCAACAAGACACCGTCAATGAGCCGCCGCCACTGGTCGAGAACCGCGTTGTCCACGACGACCACCTGGACTCCGTGCTTTTGCAGGACTTCGATGTCTCTGGACTCGGACTGCCGTGAGAATTCGCTGAGACGCTGGCAGGCTTTGCGCGCCGCATCCTTTAGTAATGGTCGCACATCGGCGGGTATTTTCTCCCAGGTCGGCTTGGCCACCACGATGGCACCGAGGAACACCGCCCACTTGAGGTCGCTCATGTACTTCACCTGCCGGTACCACTGGAGGAGTACAGCGCCCTGGACTGTCGTAGTAACAGCGTTGACCAGCCCGGTCTGAAGCGCTGTGGAGATTTCCGTCGAGGGTAGCGGCACCGGGTTGAACCCGGCCTTCTTCCACAGCTCGGTGTAGCGGTCGTCACCTGCCCAGACGAACATTTTAAGCTTCTTCATGTCGGCCGGTGTCCTGACCGGCTCCCTGGTAAAGAAATGTGCCCAGCCAGCGTCAGACCAGCCGAGCAGGACAAATCCCTGGGCCTCGATCTGTTTCTCTATCTGTGGGCCGAGTTGCTCGATGGTGCAGTCCAGCTCGCGGTAGTTGGCATAGGCCAGCGGAACCTGCAGCGCCATGACACTGCGGTCGATGTCGGTGAGTCCCTCGCTGCTCAGCAGAGCCACGTTGAGGGTCCCGAGCCGCATCTTGCGAATAACGTCGGCGTCGTCTCCGGCCACCCCCCCCGGATAAAGGCGGAACTTTATCTGGCCGCGTGACGCCCTCTGCCACTCCGCGCCCATTTCCTGAAGGACCTGGTGCCATTCGGAGCCGGAGGGAGCAATCGTTGCCATCTTTATAATCATCTCGTCGGCCGCCCAGGTGGCATGCGCCGTCAGAATAATCAGTATCATGAGCCAGATTCGCAGGTACTTCCTGTATGTGCATCTATCCACTACCCAGTCTCCTCTTTCACTCTACAAACAACCGGTCCATACGGGCGAGAAGCCACCGTGCCCGTTGCTGTGCGATCACGTTTGCCAGACGCTGTTCCGGCAGAGCATTGACGTCGATCGTCAACGCCTGATTCAGTAATCTCACGAACTCGGCCCGGCTCTGCAGACTGACAGCAACTGTTTCGGCAAAGGAAACCAGCGGGGCCGCCCGTTGCCCATTGGACAGCTGCAGCGCACGTCGCAAGCTGATGCGGGCGCGTTCGAGAGAACCCCCGGCCGCGGCCGGTCTTCCTCCATCGTAGACGATAAAAAAATCATAGATTGAACCCTGGCCGTAACTTTCGTCAAGTTCCAGTGCGCGGCGCATGAGTGCCTCGACCTGAGGCAGGTCGGCACCCAGTTCGGTATCGGTCTTGTTTAGCGCAATCGCCGCCCCCCAGGCCACTGCCGTCCAGTAGAGCTGTGCCACGTTTTCCCTGCGAAACCGGGCCAGCGCCGCAGTCGGGTCGGATCTAAGCGACTTGAGCAAGCCAGGCTGGACTTCCTCTAAGCCGCGCATACCGTAACCCAGCGCCCGCCGGTAGAGACGGCCGGCCCGCTCCCGGAGCGCCTTGGCCTGTGCCAGGTTACTATCCTCAACATAATCAGCCTCGGTTTGCACAAAGGCGTAGGCGTACTGCGTAAACCCGCTGGTTGCGGCAAGGAGCAATCCTTTGTGGTGCGGGGACTGCAGCAAGAGGCTTTCGATGGTCTTGAGAGCGAAGGGCAGGGCCGCGCCGACCAGCTCAGGATCGTCGTCGGTGACGCACACCGAGGAGCCCGCGGCGAGTGCATCACTCAGGCGGTTGACGGCAAACCGCTTGAAGGAACAGCCGGGCAATGTCAGGGCTCCCAGGAGCAGAGCCAGTCCCAGCATCTTCCCCAGCCGCATCGCACACCGCTCCACGTCGATCCATGATAAAAACCAAAGAAAATATGACATGCTCACAAAGGAGGAATTAATTGCTGAGGCCACTATAGAATTGTTAGAAACGTGCTTTTTTAAAAAATAAGTATAGGCAGAGGACGATTGTGTGTCAACGAAAAAGTCTTCTCAAAATGCGGGAATGTATAATAAAGTTACGTGGCCCGATGAATGCAAACCCAGGGCATGGTTATGTCAGGAAGTGCAACGTGGCAAGAGAAATGAGAAGAGTCAGAGTCATCACTTTACAAACTCGAGCACCCACCCCTTGACCGCTGGAATCCTTGAAGCCTCTTATAGATACAGTATCAGTCCGACTGTTATGCCATACAACAGTATGCACAGGAGCAGGGGGAAATCGTTGAGCAGCACTTTTTCCGGGCTTCCGCCTTCATTTTTTTGGTGGATGAGATACAGGTATCTGAAAATGCCATACAGCACAAAAGGGATCGTGTATTTTAATCTGTCGGTCCCGAATTTGCTCACCGTCTCATCCGCAACCGTATAGAGCGTATAGGTAATAACCGTTGATGCGGTTACCACTGAGATCATCTGGTCAAGGAGGTAGGGGCTGTATTCGAAGAGAATTTTCCGGTGGTGGATTGCATCATCTTCAAGGAGGATAAGTTCATGACGACGTTTGCTGAGGGCAAGAAAAAGTGACAGGAGGATAGCGCAGAAGAGCAGCCAGGTTGAAAATGGTACATCAATAACTTCCGCACCTGCAATGGCCCTGAGCACAAAGCCTGCGGCTATGGAAAAGACGTCAAGGATTACTACATGTTTGAGAAACATGGAGTAGACAAGCTGCAGGAGAAAATAACAGAACGCGATGACCGTAAACATAAGATTGCACGTCAGCAATGCGCTGCCAAAAGATATCAGGAGAAGAGTAATGGTGGCGACAATTGCCGTTGAAGGTTTTAATTTACCGGAGGCCAGAGGCCGATGCGACTTAAGGGGATGAATTTTGTCCTGTTTGAGGTCAAAGAGATCGTTTATAATATAGACACACCCCGAGATAATGCAGAATATGACAAAGGCGGTAACAGCTTTGAACAGAAAAGGAAAGGAAGACAGATTTTGCGAGAATATGGGTGCTGCAAACAGGATGAGATTTTTAGTCCACTGCTTGGGCCTCATGCTGCGCAGCAGCAGGCCTGCGGTAGTATTTTTCATTTTTGTTTATATTCTCTTTTATTATGGGGGTAATTAACCACAGAGGACACTGAGAAATACATAATGGCGGTTAAGCGATTACGTGCTCACCTAATCGCTTAATTGCTGTTCACTATTCTCTGTTGCTCTCTGTGTACTCTGGTTCATTAATCTTTCTATTCGGTATCTCTTCTTTCTTATTTCCAAATTCCAGAGAAAGGTTTTTTCACTCTTTTTTATAGCAGGTCTTCTAATCCTCATAATTAGATATGTTGCCTTGCTGAAGAAGATTAACAACCAGTTAATATATTTTTAAGAACACAGAGTATTACTCTGAGTGCTCTGTGGTTTTCCCCTCCCTCAGTGGGCAACCATCCATACGCCGGCAATGATAAACGTAAAGCCGGCAATCTGGATGAGTGTAATTGTTTCCTTGAGAAATAGCCACGAGGCTATAATTACAATAACATATCCTACACTTGTCATAATGGGATATGCAACACTCAAATTTAATTTGGTGAGCACAAAGCAATAGGCCGCAAGACCGATGGCAAAACAGATAATCCCGACAATCAGGACCGGGTTCAGGAGCATATTCAGCAAGAGGTCAACCAGGTTGGTACCCTGCTTTTCTTTCAGCATGCCAACTTTCATGAGTATATTTGCGACCGCGTTGAACGTGATGGCAAGAATGAGAATGATATAGCTCATACAGCTCCTTTCAAAAACTCTTATCAACCCGCAGATGGCATCGAATTCTATCCAATAGGATTAAATCATAGCGTAATCTAAAATTACAACACGAATAAAAATCTTTTTGAAATATAGAATCTGAAATCTGTTTTTAATAAAATTAACTGATAGTATATTCATCATATATTGTTTGTCAATTAAAATGGCACAAGAGAAACAGGCAAAAAGCACATAAGAGTTAAGGAGCTATGGCGTTGCAGCTTTCATCATGTCAGATTGCTATGTACACATCCTGCAAAACCTTTCTTAAAGAATTTGACAACAGCAATAAATATAAGTATAAAATTACACGGTAACGATAGTACGTGAATTGTGCTGATGAAAAAACATTCAGGCTATGATGAAGATGCTGAGATAGAAAGAGAATGGAGATATGATAGCAAAAAAAAGCTACAAGGATGCAGGCGTTGACATTGAATCAGGAAATGAATTTGCTCGTGCCGTAAAAAAGCTCGTGAAACCGACGCTGAGACCGGAGGTGCTTTCCGAGATTGGCGGATTTTCCGGCCTGTTTTCTGTCAACACAGAAAAATATCGCAACCCGGTGCTTGTTTCATCCACCGACGGGGTTGGAACCAAGCTGCGCATCGCGTTCATGATGGACAGGCATGATACGATCGGCATTGACCTGGTGGCGATGTGTGTCAATGATATAGTGGTGCAGGGAGCAGAGCCGCTTTTTCTGCTTGATTATATTGCTACCGGCAAAATCAGGCAGGATGTTTTACTGGATGTGATAAAGGGCATTGTGCAGGGGTGCAAGGAAGCCGGCTGCTCTCTTATCGGAGGAGAGACTGCGGAAATGCCGTCATTCTACAAAGAAGGTGAATACGATCTGGCCGGTTTTGTGGTCGGGATGGTGGAACGCGGCAAAATTATAGACGGCTCATCAATTACCGTGAATGACCGGCTTATTGGAATCAGCTCAAGCGGCCTGCACAGCAACGGATTTTCGCTGGTGCGGAAGGTATTATTTGAAGCGCAGGGAATGAAGGTACATGACCATGTTGAGGCGTTGGGCAAGACGCTGGGAGAGGAGCTGCTGATGCCTACCAGAATTTATGCCAAAACGATCAGCAATCTGTTGCGGGATTTTCAGATTCACGGAATGGCCCACATTACCGGCGGCGGGCTGATCGATAATGTGGAGCGGATACTTCCTCATGGCTGCATGGCGCACATCAATCTGCACAGCTGGGAAACCCCGCCCGTTTTTACCTATCTGCAGCACATTGGAGATATTGAGCAGACAGAGATGCTCCGGACATTTAATAACGGGATCGGCATGGTGCTGGCTGTGGCGGAGAAGGATGCGGAAGACATTCTCATCCAGCTCAAGGGATTAAAGGAAAAGGCATTTATTATAGGTGAGATTGTCGAGCAGACAGACAGGGAAAAGCGGATTGAATTTTCTTGAATACAGGAGACGGGATAACCCTGAGTATATTTAATTTAATCCTTGAGTATTGCCAATACTGTTTTTCCTGCCGTTACCGTATCGCCTTTTTTTACCTTCACCTCTGTTGAGATGGGGCAGTAGACCTCTACCCGCGAACCAAATCGTATCATACCGATTCTTTCTCCCTGCCCGAGTTCGTCCCGCAGTTTCTTATAAAAAACAATCCTGCGTGCAATAAGCCCGGCGATAAGCTTGACAGCAATTTTTCTCGATGAAGCTGTCGCATCCTTAATTCCGACAAACATGCTCTCATTATCGAGTGAGGCTTTTTCCTTGAAGGCGGAAATAAATTTACCGGGATGATAGTGGAGAAAATCAACAATCCCCTGTATGGGCGAGCGGTTAACATGTACATCAAACACCGACATGAAGATGCTGATGCGCTGTACCGTAGTCTTTACATAGAGGGGCTCTTCAACCTGCCGTATATCAATCACCCTTCCGTCTGCGGGGGAAATGAGGGCATTATGGTCATACGCCAGCGGGCGCTCCGGGTCTCTGAAAAAGTACGCCATGAACAGTGCAAGCACAAATACCACGAGCGATGTACTGCGGGTAATGGTTAGCCACGGTGCCGGCAGTATCCGTGAAACAGCATAGAGCATTATTGAGATCAGTACGGTAACAATTATGAAGGGATAGCCTTCGCGTGCAATAAATGAAGCCATGGCAGGTGACTCTATGAACGTTATAAATTGTGTTCCTGTTTTTACTTTACCTTTTTATTGAAGAGTATTTCAACAGCTTCTTTAATCGTCTCAACACCAACTATTTCAACAGCCCCCTTTACCGGTGCATTCTTTAAACTGTTTTTAGGAATAATGCAGCGGGAGAAGCCAAGCCGTTCAGCCTCTTTAAGACGAACCGGTATCTGGCTTATGGCGCGTACTTCACCGGTAAGTCCCACTTCACCACACACCACGGTGCGGGGAGAAACAGGCTGGTCGAGCTTGCTTGAGGCGATGGAGATAATCACTCCCAGGTCAACGCCCGGTTCATTGAGGCGCACCCCCCCGGCAACATTGACAAAAACATCCTGATTATAAAGGGTCATCCCGAGCTTTTTTTCCAGCACTGCGACGAGCAGGGACGCCCGGTTGTGGTCAACCCCTATGGCGGTCCGCCGCGGCAGGGCAAGAGACGTCGGCGTTACCAGTGCCTGGATTTCGACCAGTATGGGCCTGGTTCCTTCAATGCTGGGAACCACGACAGAGCCGGAC
>CAIYCZ010000367.1 GCA_903924805.1 uncultured delta proteobacterium
GCTCCAGGTCCACGTCTTCGGCCATGGGCATGCCGCGGCTGTGAATCTCTAAAATGTGCAGCCGGCCGTTGCGGTCGGGAATAGGAATGGAGATTTCGCGATCAAAGCGCCCCGGGCGGCGCAGCGCCGGGTCCAGCGCGTGGGGTCTATTGGGTGCGGCGATAACGATGACATTCTGCCGCTTGTTCAGCCCGTCCATGAGCCCGAGGAGCTGCGCGACAACGCGCTTTTCCACGTCGCCCACCACCTGCTCCCGCCGCGGCGCGATGGCATCTATCTCGTCAAGGAACACGATGCTCGGACTTTTGCGGGTGGCGTCTTCAAAGATCTTGCGCAAATGGGCTTCGCTCTCGCCGTAAAATTTATGGATAATCTCCGGCCCGTTAACGGAAAAAAAGCTGGCCTCTGTTTCATGGGCTATGGCGCGCGCAATCAGGGTCTTGCCGCACCCCGGCGGCCCGTAGAGCAGCACGCCCTTGGGCGGGTCAATGCCCAGGCGCTCAAACGCCTCGGGGTAGCGCAGCGGCAGCTCTATCATCTCCCGGATACGGTGGAGCTGGTGTTTGAGCCCGCCGATATCTTCATAGGAAAGGGTGCGGCTGCTTTCCTCCTGTTTGGCTTTGCCGATAACGAGGTTCGTGGCCGGGTTTATTATCACCGGACCTTTTGGCGTGGTACTTTCAACCTTGAAGGAGGCTGAGCGGCTGCCGAACAAATTGGCCTGGATGCGGTCGCCCTCCAGAACCGGCAGTCCGTCCATAAGGCTGCCGATATATTTCAGGTCGCGCTCTGCAGGGACAATCGTTATGGGGTTCAAGATGACTCGTTCAGCATGCTGGCAGGAAATCTTTTTCACGGAAACAAATTCATCCAGCCCTGCGCCCGCGTTCTCCCGGCTCAGGCCGTCAAGCTGCACCCGGCTCTGTTCGCGCAGCTCCTTGTAGATGGGCATTGCCTTGCAAACGGTTTTCCGCTTGCCGGAAAGTTCTATGGTGTCGCCGGTGGCTGCCTGAAGCGCGGTAAGGTCTTCCGGCCCCATGCGGGCAAAAGCCCGGCCCACATCCTTACTTACGGCTTCGGTAACTTTGAGCTTGATAATGTCCGGTGCAGCATGTGCCATGGAGATCTCCATCCCGGATTCATGCACCTCCGGCAGAGCCGGAGGCTTGGTTTTAATATGGTCATCCTCGCGAAGGCGTGGATCCAAAGAAAATAAAAAACAGCAATTTCACGCAAAGACGCAAAGATAAAGTACAATCTCACGCAAAGACGCAAAGGAAAAATGAAATAAAAACCTTGGAATCCTTGAATCCTTTTAATTTAAAACACTGGAACCCTTGAATCCTTGAACCCTTTTTCTGTGTTTTCTGTGGCTATATTTTATTGCCTTGGCGCCTTGGCGAGAAAACAAAAGTCTCACGCAAAGATAAAGTACAATCTCTCGCAAAGACGCAAAGCAAAAACTGATAATGCTTATTTTTAATTTCCTTGGCGTGATTAATTATTTGATGCATTTTATCTCTACAATACCGTTATTGCAGGAGACGGTTATTTTGTCCTGTGCCGGGCTGAAGGACAGAAGAATTTCTTTACAGTATTTCTTGTCGCCCTTTACCGCCCTGATGGTCAGGATGTCATCCCGGACCTCAAGCTTCACATCCGCGGCGCTGATGCCGGGCATTTCCGCATTGAGCAGCGTGTACGCTTCTTCCTCAAACACGTCCACCAGCGGCTCGCGGATCTCCTGAACAACGGACTTGCCGGTCTCTCTGTCCTTGTGGATATTGCCGAAGGGCTCAACGGTGACATCATTGCCGCCCAGGCCCCCGACTTTTACCGAGAAGCCGTAGACCCCTTTCGCCTCTTTGCCCGGAAATTTTAATTCGCCGCTTTTCGACAGGCTCTCACCCTTCTCCGCCAGCTCCCCGAGTTTTTCCACCAGGTCGGTGAAGCCTTTCAGGATGCCGTCAAAGCTGCCGCCGCTGCTTTTGCTGCCGTCTTTTTGTTTGCTCATATCTCATCCTTTCCCGTTGTTGATATGCCGAATTTTTTTGCCTTGGTATGTATGGTCTTATAATCTACCTGTAACAGGCGGGCGGCTTTGGCTTTATTGCCGCCCGTGTATTTCAGCACCTGAATGATCACTTCCCGCTCCATGGAAATATTGCTCTTTTTGATGATGTCCTTTAATGACTGGTTTTTCCATGGCGGCTCATCACCTTTTGATGTGTATGTCGGGGCCGGGGCCGGCGCAGGCGTTCTGCTTATCTCCAGGTGCTTCTCGGTGATTATTTTTTCATCAGCCAGCAGCACTGCGCGCCGAATTA
>CAIYCZ010000368.1 GCA_903924805.1 uncultured delta proteobacterium
CCCGCAGCAAGCTGCGGGGTAGTCCATTTTACTGGGGTTGCGGGGTGCTTAATGCAGTGATGCCTGCTTCCTTTTTAGCAGGGTCGCTAAAAATATCCTCATATGCTGCGGCCACCGCATATATGGAACAGGGGAGCGTGACAAACAGGCCCAGAAACAGCGGAATGCATCCAAGGATATTAATCGCCAGCAGCACCACGCAGAATGCACACATTCCGAAAAAGTGTTTGTTGACCTTTTTTCTGCTTATTTCCATGGCCGGCCAGAAGTCTATGTTCTTATCAACTATCAGATACGGGGCAAAGAGATAGGCAACGGTAAGATAAATACCGGGTACGACAAGGATCATGGTGCCAATAAGGATAAACACCATTGAGACGATTGTGAAAAGCAGAAGCGGCACCAGGTGCCTGAAGCCCCAGAAATAGCGGACAAACTCTGTCTTCTGGTTGCGATACAGCATGAGCGCAATAATTATAAATCCGGCAAAGAGCGGGAGGCTGATTGCAGCACTGGCTATGCCAAATGGCAGGAGATACCCTGCC
The DNA here is from genome assembly GCA_903924805.1 of uncultured delta proteobacterium. Lineage (GTDB taxonomy): Bacteria > Desulfobacterota > WTBG01 > CAIYCZ01 > CAIYCZ01 > CAIYCZ01. Next base: position 546 of record CAIYCZ010000368.1, read on the forward strand.
AGCACATAGACAATCACCGCAATAATGGTAAACACCACGGTTGTGCCTGCGTCTTTTTTAAACAGCTCCCATCCTTTTTTGAGCCATTCGCTAATAGTTACCTGATAGTCACCCTGTATGAGCTGCTCAAAATCTGCCAGCCCCTTTTGCGAAGGTGAAACAAAAAATGGCTTGTCTGTGTAATCAGTCATAGGTCACCTCCCTGAATAGTTTTAATATTTAAAATACTAACCACAGAGCACAAACCAGAACGCAGAGTGAAACTTAAGAATTTTATTCCTGAATTTCATTCATTGTTCAAAACTAATTGATTAATTAAGTTCAGTGTTATAATTATCCACTATAACTCCAAACAGCTTTTCAGTACAATGATTTCATGCTGAAAAATAAATCACCCTCACCCCGCTCCTCTCAAGGGAGAGGCAGATACGTGCGCAAACCTGTTTTGTTCCCCTCCACCGGGGGAGGGAATTGAGGAGGGGTATATACATTACCTTTAAAGGACGCGGTAATGAAATTGCAGGAAGAGCAGATTATAGACCAGCATATCAGGCTTGCAAAATCCGGTTTTGCAGCGCTCAAAAAGGTGACCGGGTTTTCCTGCTGCGGATGCGGGCTGTGCGTGAGCATCTGCCCGCTGAAATCTATTGCGTTTGATGACGTAAAAAAGCAGCCGGCACTATCCGGGAAATGCAACCAGTGCGGGCTCTGTTATCTTGGCTGCCCGCGAAGCTTTCTGCCTTTGTCAAAGATAGATGCACAGTACTTTGGCACAGGAGCCGGAGAGGAGCAGCAGCGGCTGGGAAAATTTATTGACTTCTTTGTCTCCCGGTCTCTGACCCCCGGGATATATCAGGAAGGAACTCCCGGCGGAACCACCACCGCCATTGTTCACTTTATGCTGGAGAATGGCGCTGTGGATGCAGCGCTGCTCACCAGGGGAAAGCACCCTGAAGTCAGGTATTGCATGCATCCCCTGCCCTACATTGCAACAGCGCCTGATGAGGTTCTGGCCAGCGCGCACTCCAAGTTTGAACTAAGCCCGGTTCTCTCCCTGCTCGAAGAGCTGTCCGGATATGAGCGCAGCCTTTTTGTGGGAACGCCCTGTCACATCATTGCCTTCCGCAAGCTCCAGCTTATCGGCTCAGATACTTTTTTACGGGACAAAATGCCGGAGCTTGCGCAGATAGCCGAAAAGCTCACCGCCAGAATTACCTTTGCCATATCCATAAACTGCTTCCTGAATCATACCAGCATGGACAAGGCCTATGCGTGGCTTGGCATTGATGAAAAAGACCTGCTACGGTTTAATGAAAACGTATCCAAGGACCTGTACGAAAAAGCGTTTGCAGCGGGGAAAGACTGGCGGTGGTTTTTTAGAAACAACTATGTCAGCAAAGACGGAACGGAACGGGACTACGATGTGAACCAGCTTGGCGTGCTGGTGCTGCCCAGCGGGTGCCTGCTGTGCAATAATCTTATTGTCAGCACGCAGGCGGATGCAAGTATCGGCTTTTATGGCGCTGAGACCGGCGTAAAAGAAGTGGGCTGGAATACGATCACTATAATGAATAATGACCTGAAAAAAATAGTTGATGAGATGGTTGCTGCCGGAAAGCTTGCGAGAAAGCCGGTGCTGCGTGGATTTGGCAGGACTTTGAGGATATGTCTAGAAAAGCTCATCCCTGCCCTTGATGTCATGAGGGTTAAAGAATATCTAAAGACCGGCTCATGGGCATATCCAAAGCCGCTGAAGCTCGCCAAGGGCCCGCGCAAGACCTATATCCTCGGGCTTGAACTCCTGTTTCTTGGCCAGACCATCCGCAAAAAGTTTTTTTATGACGGCCCGCTGAAAGCTCTCAAAAAGTCAGGTGTGTTTTTGCCGACGGTGTATTAAAAAAGGGTCCCAGGGTTCAAGTGGCAAAGTGAAAGCTGTTTACATAATCATCAATCACTGGAACCCTCGAACCCTTGAATCCTCGAACCCTGCTTTTTAAATGCCGGGATATTTCTGGCACACAGCAGTGCTCCTGCAACGCAGGCGAGCCCGCCGATCAGCAAGGTGTTTGGAGCTCCTATCCGGTAAGCCAGTCCCCCCGCTAACAGGCTTCCAAAGGGGGCCATGCCCATGAACGACATGGTGTAAAAGCTCATTACTCTTCCCCGTTTATCATCATCAACAATAGTCTGCAAGCTGGTATTGGACAGTGCCATTTGTACCATCAAACCGAATCCGGTCATTAACATCAGCATAAAAGAATATATAAAAACCCTGGAAAATGAGAAAGCAATAAGGCCGGTACCGAATATAATGGCCGCCAGGGGGATAAGCCTGCCGGTTCCTTTAAAATCTCTGCGTGACGCGAGATAGAGGGCACCGGTCAGCGCGCCGATCCCTGATGCAGCCATAAGAAAGCCAAGGGTTGACGGCCCGCCACGGAGGATTTCCTTGGCAAAAATGGGCATGAGCACGATATAAGGCATTCCCACCAGGCTTACCAGTGCGACCAGTATTAACAGCGAGCGGATAGGGATGTGGTTGTAGACATAGACGAACCCCTCCCTGAGTTCCTGGAGAACACGGGTATTCTGCACGGTATGTTCCTTTGGGGTAATGTTCATGGCCATAAGGGCGGCGATGATGGATAGGTAGGAGAGGCCGTTAATAAGAAAACATATTCCTTCACCTGTTGCGGCAATTAAAATTCCCGCAAGAGACGGACCAATCAGGCGCGAGCCGTTGAATATCGCCGAGTTCAATGCGATGGCATTTCCCAAATCCTCCTTCTGCTCGATTATGTCAAAGACGAATGACTGCCGTGCCGGTGCGTCAAACGCGTTAACAAGACCGGAAAAGAGCGCCAGCACTATCAGATGCCACACTGCCACCACGTCGCTTAGAACCAGCGCCGCTAATGTTAGCGCCTGCAGCATTAAAAGTGCCTGTGTGCAGAGCAGCATAGAGCGACGATTCCACCGGTCCGCGTACACTCCGGCAATAGGGGATAAGATAAATGACGGGATTTGATTAACAAAACCAATAACACCCAGCATCATTGCCGAATTGGTTAAACGGTAGACCAGCCAGCTCATGGCAACTGACTGCATCCACATGCCAATAAGAGAAACACTCTGGCCGCCAAAAAAGAGCCGGTAGTTTTTGTGCTTGAGGGCACGCAGGATTAGTTTAAATCCTTTTAGAACTTCCGGGCTTTCAATCATAGTATCCATTGCTGTCTGAAAAAATTTTAAGCATTAACAGAGGGGTTTACTATCTGAATAGCAGAATAAAAGAGGGAACAAGCAGGCAGTTTGAGGCTGCTTTAACAGCCCTCTCTCATAAGATACAGCATGTGCCTTAATGTAATCACTTCGCTGTTTCCAGCGATTGATAGCAATAAATCATAACATACTTTTGTTTAAAATAGTACCCCCTCTCTTTTCCCCGATTATTTTTTATGTTGCAGCGAACAGATGCTTATTTTTGACTGTCGGAGTTGTTTTTCCTTGACATTGCCCATCGAGGAGTTTATTAATTTTAGACAATTGAAAATTCGACACGGATCCTCGGTAGGCGAGGCTCCCGCGCAACACACAGGCCACTGCCCAGAACGTATCCAGAGATATTTTCTGACAGGGTAGAACAGGCACTCCCGGCTTAAGGGTTTACCTAAAGTGGCTGAGGCAAAGGCCTCTCACGGTGCGTGGTGCTAAAGCTTGAACGAGTGGGGAGATCGCGTATGATGGTAGCCTTGCAGATGGCTATCACAAACGCTCATTGGAACAGGCCCTGTCTCCCCTCAGAAGATTGGGCTTTTTTAATTTTGCACTATTTCCGGCACGTTAGTCTTAACAGGAAAAATTTTTATGAAAGAAAACGACGATAAACCTCCGAGTATTGTCAGCTTAAACAATCCGGTGTGGAAGTTGCGTTTGTGACCCGATAGTTATTTCTTTCCCTCTCCTATCGCCTCACCTGCGACTGCTTCCACAAAATATTAGTGGTAAACGCGGGGTGCAAGGCGACTATTTCCCCTTCGAAAAACAATCCAGCAGAACGCACCCCTTTCTCATGCAATAGTCTCATCCAAACAAAAAGAGCCGACTTCAGGCACGGTTAATATAGTATTAATATATTTTTAACTTTAGAAATTTAATAAACTTCTGAATCGCTCTGTTCTGGGGGAGCAGCATACGATTACGTGTATTATGAAGCTCCCCGCCTTGGCGGGGCTTCCCGGAGCTTAATTATAATTTTCGATACATGCCTCTTGACCCCGCCTGCAAAGCGGGGCTTACGCGGCATGAAACCGGTCACTGCTGCATATTATTCGGCTATCAGTCGCACACTCTGTTTTGATGATGCCTGGAATAAGTACATTGTTATAAAAGGAGCAACCGGCAGTCATGTACTGGATCAGCAAAACTATTCACCGTTTGAACCGCCAGCGCCGGCAATTGATTATTTTTTTATCAGTACTGGGGCCGGGAATCATTGTTATGGTAGCTGATAATGATGCCGGTGGTATATCCACCTATGCGGTTACGGGTTCGAAGTACGGCTTTTCATTGCTGTTTCTGTTTCTTATTCTCGTCCCGATGGCATATTATGTCCAGGAGATGACGGTGCGTCTGGGAGCTGTTACCAAGCGCGGCCATGCTGAAGCCATCTTTGACGGTTTCGGTTCCTTTTGGGGCTGGTTTTCCATTTTTGACCTGGCTGTCATTAACTGGCTGACCCTGGTTACCGAGTATATCGGAATGACTGCCGCAATGAGTCTGTTTGGCATCCCCCCCTGGGTCACCTATATCGGGGTAACCGTCCTTATGTTTTTAGTGGTAATCTCCGGGAAATATCTTACCTTTGAGAAACTCGCCCTGTTCTTCTGTATTTTTAATTTTGTCTATATCCCCGCTGCCCTCTGGGCGATGGATACACCCGCTGCGCCGGCCTGGAGCGAGGTTTTCAGGGGATTCTATAATCCTTCACTGCCCGGGGGGCTGACCGGAGATTTGATTTTCATCATCATGGCAAATATCGGCACCACCATTGCTCCCTGGATGATTTTCTTTCAACAGAGTGCGGTTGTTGACAAGGGGCTGGATATTCACGATGTAAAATTCGGGCAGATGGACACGCTGGTCGGCGCATTCATGACCTGCACGGTAGCCGTGTTTATCATTATTGCAACGAGCGCAGTATTCTATTATCATAGACCGCCGATAACGATTGAGGATGCCAAACAGACAGCCGAAGCCATCGTGCCTCTGCTGCCGTCAGGATACGGAGAGCTGGCGCGCAAGCTGTTCGCCATCGGGCTGTTTGATGCCGGGCTGCTGGGGGCTCTGTGCATTTCTCTGTCTTCCTCATGGGCGCTTGGCGAAGTATTTGGCTGGGCGCACTCGCTCAACAAGGGCGTCAAAGAGGCTCCCTGGTTTTACGGCGCCTACCTTCTGTGTCTGTTAACCGCAGGTGCAGTGGTCCTCATACCGGGTGCTCCGCTCATCACCATCACCATGTTCGTCCAGGTGGTGGCAGTAACCCTTCTCCCGGCAGCTCTGTTATTTCTGATTCTGCTTCTGAACGATAAACCGCTCATGGGTGCGCATGTCAATACCCGCTGGCAGAACATTGCAAACTGGTCCATTACCCTTTTTGTTATAATCATGTCGACCCTGTTTGGTATTTCAGTTCTCTTCCCTGAGCTTTTTCCCTCAGGCTTATAGGAGTTCTTGCAATGGCTTCAGCAAACAACAAACACAAGCTGCCCGACCTGCCTGCGGGCATAACGAATTTTCAGGTCTTCTGGTTTTCAGAGCTTCTGAAGCGTTGTGTATGTGCAGGGAAAATTAAGGACCGTATTGGAAAACTTACTGACCTTGTGTTCCGGCTGAACGATCCCTATCCGGAAGCCATCGGGATTTACCTGGAGCACGGGTGGGGAAATCCGACCGAATTCATACCATGGGAGCGGGTTATCAAAATTGAGCCGGATGCCATCTTTGTAAAGCCGCCGCAGGATGGTACGGTCTATCCGCCGTTTGTTGACCAGCCGGGCTGGATCATGGTGAATGAGCACTTGATGGGGCGTACCATCCTGGACATGGATGGGCGGCGCATCGAGGTAGTAAATGACGTCCACCTTCTGCATTCCAAGGGGCGCATGCTCATAGTCCATGTGGATATTTCTTTCAATGGATTTTTGCGCAGGTGGGGGTTGGGGAAAGCCCAGTGGATTAAGGATAAGCTCATCTCCTGGAGATACGTCCAGCCGCTCTCGGTAGAGGATGCCACGGCGACCGATGCGGTTTCCCTTTCAGTGACACGCACGGAAGTCAAGGAGCTGCCCAGCGAGGACCTGGCAGATGCCCTGGAAATGCTCTCCGGGGAGGAGCAGCAGGCGTTCTTCTCCGCACTGGACTCTGAAAAAGCGGCTGAAACGCTCTCTCACGTTGAACCCCGGGCACAGCGCCAGTTAATCGCCAACCTCCGTAAAGAGCGGGCCCGCAACATACTCTCGGAGATGTCAGTACCGCAGCTGGCAGATCTTTTCTCAGTTCTGCCCCATGATGACATGGTGGAAATGATGGAACTGCTTCCCAAAGATGAAGCAGAGCGCATCAAGAGCATTATCTCCGAGCGTGAGGCCACCGCCCGTGTTTTGATGTCATCTGATTACCTGACGTTTTCCCGGGAGGCCACCGTAGGCGAGGTTTTACAGGCTATACGCGGCTCTCATCTGGAACATGACAGCATTTCCTACATGTACGTCACGGTCGGCAGCGATAATGTGCTTGCCGGCGTGGTGGATCTGCGCGAGTTGGTTCTTGCTGCTGATGCCACGCGCATAGGAGAGCTCATGGTTTCACCTGTTGTAACCGCAGAGGATGACGATATCAGGGAAGATCTGATGGAATTATTTATCAAGTATCACTACCGCATGATACCGGTCGTTGACAGTCATGATCGCATACGGGGAGTGATTCGTTACAAAGACATTATGCAGGGTGTTGTGATCCGTGCAAAAATGTGAGGTTGATTATGCCCCCGATTAAGTTAACCCCCATGGCAAAGTTCGCGCTCTATTTCCTGCGTGTGTACCTGATCTTTATGCTTGTCCTTATCATGGTAAAGTTCATCAGGAATGTCTGGTAGGCACCATTACCTGGAGGGATAGCTATAAACAAAGGATGGAATGGTTACCTGTTCAGACTATAGATTTAGCAACTCGCTTCCTGAGCCACACCGCCGCCGCCACCAGAAACAGGGAAATCCCTGCCACCAGTAAAACATTTTTTAAGTCAGGATTGCAGGCCGCTTTTTCCAGCCGGTTCTCCACCAGTGGCATAATAACAATACCGGGCAGCAGCCCAACCACCGTCCCGAAGGTATAATCACTGAAGCGCATGCGCAGGGCGCCTGCCACCAGGTTGACCACCGTGTACGGGGCAACCGGCAGGAAGCGGAATAACGCAATCATGAGAAATCCGTGACGCGCAAGCCGGCTCTCTATAGCGCGGGATTTGCTGCCGGCAATGCGGCACACGGTTTCGCTGCCCATCCCCTGGCCGATTACATAGCACAGGACAGCACTTACCAGGCACCCCAGCAGCGCGTATGCTGGCCCGAGAAACGGGCCGTAGATGAGGGCGGTGACGGGAATAAGGACCACAATGGGGAACATGATCAGCCCGCCAAGCACATACACGGCAATAACCTGAAGAGGCCCGAAGGTTCCACCGCTCAAGCCTTTCATAAAAGGCAGCACGCTTGCCGTGTCAGTGAAGCTCTTAAGGGGGGTCCAGTGCCATGCTGCAGCAAGGCCGCAGAGGGTCAGCAGCACGCCGATAAGCTGGAGCAGTTTTACTGTTTCAGGTTTTTGCAAAAACCGGGAGGATTGTTTACTCATGCGCCTCAGGCAAGCTTCTTCATGTTATGAAAGGTAATAATAAAATTATGATATGATACGTGCTGCAATGTCAATCCATATCTTTCCTTTCCTCCTTGACACCCCCGGTACTCCCATATATTTTAATTGGTGTACATAACGATCCGGTTTGCGCAAGAGAAACTACATGCCTGACAATAACAAAATTAAAAATTCAGATAACCAGACATCCGCTGATGAAAGTGCTTCCTTTGGCTATCAACAGGTGCCGGCACAGGAAAAGGTAAAACTGGTGCAGCGCCATTTTGACTCCATCGCTGTCAAATACGACTTCATGAACAGCCTGCTGAGCTTTGGCCTTCACTACCTGTGGAAGAGAGCAGCCGTGAAGATGCTGGACCTGAAGCCCGCTGACCGGGTCATTGATGTGTGCGGCGGGACTGCTGACCTTGCCATCCTTGCAGCACGCTGCGTCGGACCGGAGGGCAGGGTCATAGTCTATGATTTCAACCGCGCCATGATGGAGGCAGGAAAAAACAAGGTGCGCAGCGCACTGCTTGACGCCAGAATAAAATATATTCAGGGCGATGCGGAGCAGATTTCGTTTCCGGACGGGCAGTTTGACGCTGCCATGGTGGGGTTCGGCATAAGGAACCTCACCCACAGGGAAAAAGGATTTGCGGAAATGTACCGGGTTCTGAAACCCGGCGGGAAGATGATGTGCCTGGAATTTTCCCGCCCCACAGCGACGGTGTTCAGATGGCTGTATGATATGTACTCTTTTTATATCATGCCGTTTGCGGGCAAACTGTTTACCGGCTCCCGGACAGCCTATACCTACCTTCCCGAATCAATCCGGGTGTTTCCGTCACCAGAGCAGTTGAGTACCCTTCTCGAAAAAATCGGCTTCACTCAGGTGACCTATTGTAAGCTTACCAATGGAATTGCCGTTGTGCATCTGGGAGTTAAATAAAAACTACCGTCCCCACAGTTACCTGCCAACAGCTTAAACTTTAATAGGGAAGTGTTCCTAAAATTATCAATAAACTAGTATGGTGCCCCCAGATTTACTGTCGGTGTTTTATCGGGGACAGCTGTCCCCGATCATTTCTTCATCAGCTGATGAGTTAATTCATTCAGCCGTTCAAGCTTATCTGCGATATTTTTACATAAATCATCTGTACACTGATCATTAGCCAAGAGGTTTTGAAGGAGTAGCCTAAGGTCATGAGTGTACCACGTCTCTTTGTCAGCAACGCTACTTATATCATCCCAAAATTCTATAACTTTGTTACAAATAATACGGTGTGATGCAGAATGGCAGACTAATGCTATGTTGTTCAAAGCATCACGAATAGATATATTCCCTTTCCACTGCTCGCTGTATTCTATCTCATAACCGAAAGAGAGGGCTTTTTCAATTGTGTACTCATAAGCTTGAACAGCTGAGAGGTAACCTAATCTCACCATATCAGAAAGAAGTGATGCAATAGGATTACGCATATGCGAAGCACTAATGCGGATCATGTCCTTAAGCCTAGTAATTATCAATGTACGTTGTCCCAATGGCAGGTTGCTGTATTCTTCTGGGGACATCCGAGAGAGGGATAAATGAATTTCGGCAAGTGCGCCTTGTGAAAGAACTAGTGAAAATGTTGTTTTAGGCCTCAGTGCGCTTTTGAGTTGATCAAAAAACTCTATTGCTGATTGAATTCTCACCGTTTTTTCTAGTAAGCATCGTTTAACTAATTCGTCAATAGTTGAGGGAATTGCTTCATTAATGGAGTTGAGCGCTGTATATTTCCCTATTGTTGGCTTTGAGCCTGCAAGACATTCATATAAAACAACACCAAGTGAGAATAGATCACTTGCAGGTGTAAGTTCTTCACCACGTTCTTGTTCGGGTGACATATAGCCGGGGGTACCAATTGGTGTGCCTCCTGTAATTCTCTTGAGATCAGATGTTTTCAGTGCAATTCCAAAATCCACCAAATAGCAGGATTCAAGGTTATTGGTAACAATCAGGTTAGAGGGTTTTATATCTCTATGTATAATTTGCATAGCATGAGCGTGACTGAGCGCAGAACAGATACTACCAAACCAATTACGCACTAAAGTAAGGTCTAAAATTCCTTTGTCTTTGAGGTAATCTTTTATAGTGATTCCATCAATCCACTGAAATAGTATTTTGAATTCTGTAGCATCATCTGGAAATATTACGTCATAAACTGCTGGGATGTTTGTGTGTGTGAGGCTAGCAAGGATTTTGGCTTCTCTTCTAAAACGCTCTTTATCTTCAGCAGTTGGGGTGTGTTTAAAGAGAGGGTCAAGAGTTTTTATGGCAAGCCATCTCTCAAGAGCGTTGTCCCATGCCTTATCTATCCGACCGAATCCTCCCTGCCCTGCATCTTTCGTCTCAATACGATAGCGTGTATCCATATATCCCCCGGTTTATTTGCCTGTTTGCGTGTTTTATCGTGGACAGCTGTCCCCGATTATTCCCAAACCGCCAGTGAAAGCGGTTGTTAGCCATCCTTCAGTGTCATGAATGGTGCAAACCGATGTCGCAATGAATCCATTTCGTTTTCGAACCACTTCAGAATCTTCCCTTCTTCGTCAACCAATCGACGCCACTCTTCGTTTGACCATCTCTCTGGCGTCTCAAGTCTCGTGCTGTAGAAGTTCAGATGGACCGCTTTCTTGTAAATTGTGCGGAGGTAATCGGCAAGGTCTGGGCCAAAAAGGAAAATGGCTTGATCTGTGTCTTGCGCGAATCTGGCTATGTCCTTCCAGGATGCCTTGGCGTCGCGGATGATCTTCACGAGAAAGTCGCGCGCGGCAAGGTAGACGGGAAGGCGTCGATCGTATACATCAAGACTGACTTTAGCGAAGGTTCCGTTTGCTGGTGTTGACCGTGGTTCAGATGAGGGCCGATTGGGAAACGATTTGGACGCCAGCCAGGTGGATGGCA
>CAIYCZ010000369.1 GCA_903924805.1 uncultured delta proteobacterium
GGTATGATAAATATTTCTGGAAGCTTACTGTTCCTCGCGGAACATTCTATAAAAAACTGAGTCAGGCAGGATACGCTTCATATAAGGAGGTGGAATCGTTCGGCATCAATAGGAGAAGCAGCACTAACCGGGTGCTTGAAATAACCATCCGGGGAAGAAGCGGCGGCAAAGCTATTCCGTGTAATGAGTTTCGTTCACTCTTTGGCTTCTCAGAAATGCGCAGCACTAATTTCATTATCAGGGAAACGGAAGACGGCTACCTCAACTTTTTAGGCATCGGTAATGGCCATGGAGTCGGCATGTGCCAGTGGGGAGCGCGCTTTCGTGCTCTGCGGGGAGAAACGTACCAAAATATCCTCCGCCACTATTATCCCGGCACGAAACTGGAGAGATGGTACTGAGACCGGATGGTTCTTCATGCAGTTGCTCACCGGGGAAATGTGCAAGTGGTTATTCTGCATTCTAGTTTCAGTTTCTCAAGATCATGCAATGAAAATCTTTCCCACTGACAGGGTAGCAGACTGTTATTATGAAACAGCGGTTCATCTGCTATGGGGAAGGATGATGCAGCAACTGCCCGGTCCCATAACGCAGTGCCCGGAATAGGGGAGTATTCTGCAATGATGGGCTTTAATCCAACCGCTTTTACTAATTGAATGGTATCAGAAATCTCACGGGCCTCCTGTTCCGGAAGCCCGGCAAGTATATAGACGCCAACCTCACGGGAAGTAAAACCCGCCATCCGGAGAAAGCCTGCTGTATTTATAAATTCTTCTGTTACTACTTTTCCTCCGGTCAGCTTCTGTCTGTTTGTGTCAGCGGTTTCAAGACCAAGCCTGATAGTTTTGCAGCCGGCTTTCATCATCAGGTCTGCAATCTCCTGCGTAAAATACCTGATGTGCAGGCCATTGGGAAAATGGAGCCTGATGGGTAAATTTCTTTTTATCATCTCCTGTAAGAGAGGCAGAGCATGCGCTCCGGGGTCAAACATGAATGCATCATCGTAAAACGCAAAATCTGTAACGCCTTCATGCTGTGCCCAATGTTCAATCTCATCTGCAACTTTCAGGGGGGTTCTGCGGCTAAAACCGTTGCATAACAGGGAAGATGCGCAGTAGGTACAGTTGAACGGGCATCCTCTGGCTGTCATTATGGGCAGCGCAGCTTTTGATGACAGCAGTTCATATGCAGGGTAGGGGAGGCTGTCAGGATTATATATATCAGGCAGCGCTGCAATTTCGTGGCGCGTGAGTTCTGCCACGATACGCAGAACTTCTGATTCTCCGGGACCGCGCACCACGATATCAGCACCTGATAACTTCCGGGCATGCTCATGACAAATGGTTGCATAAACTCCTCCCAAAACAACCGGCACGTCAGGATAGCGCGCTTTTACACGGTTAATAACTTCAAACACGCCCGGATAACAGTAGGTCATCATGGAGGTTACGAGCACTGCCTGCGGTTTCGGCAGAGAAGAGACGCTATCTTCAAATATCTCGGGGGTTATTCCATAGCGTTTATAGCGTTTATTGTTGATCGATTTTAATGCATCAGGTTTTGATACCTGCTGATTATAAAAGCGGCCTCTGCCGGTATCCTGCCGTGCAAGTATTTTAGTTCCAAACAGCTCATGCATGCGTGGATGGTTTGGGTCCAGGCAATCAATGAAATGGACGCCAAAACCATTTGATTTCAGAATTGCTGCAATATACAAAAGACCCAGCGGCTTTGACCACAGGTCATAGGCGGCAAAATCATAGATCCAGGGATTAATTAATAAAATGAATGGCGTGCTCACGGCGTTAAAGGTTTCCTCTTTTATATAAGACTGATTAATTCTTGTTTCTTATCATAACTAATGCTAA
>CAIYCZ010000370.1 GCA_903924805.1 uncultured delta proteobacterium
GCATTGGTATCACCGGTGCCGGCATTGTTGAACAGGATATCAAATTTACCAAATTCTTTCAGTGCCGTATCCAGCATCGCATTGATATCCGCCAGTTTGCTGAGATCGCACACGATGGCACTGCTTTTGCGCCCCAGTTCCCTCACCAGTGCGGCTGTCTCCTGCAGTTCCTGTTCTTTGACATCACACACCGCAACATCAGCACCTTCGCTGGCAAAACGGCAGGCGGTAGCCCTGCCGATGCCGGTTGCACCACCAGTGATGAGGACTTTCTTCCCGGCGAATCTTTTTTGCAGGCTATCCAATGTCTCCTCCTTTCAATTCGTGGTTTGATAGTATTATCTATAACACAGTAAAAAACCTCCAAAAGTTTAGAAGCCTTTTTGCCAAGCACGAACGGTCTTTTTTAGTGGCTTGAATAGCCCTGTTTCTGCATGTAGCTGATCGTGAACATGTTACGTCCCTTCATTCACCCAAATGGGGATATTAATGCAGGGGTAATGCTAATTTTCAATTTCCCTTACTGCATTAAATCCCCCCCAGACCGCTTCCATAATCGTGCCGGGTCCCGCACAGTCACCAATGCTCAGAACACGGGGTGTGTTTTCAAACGCTTTACTGAGTTCGTTTTGTGAAAACAGACGACCGGCAAAAACCAGGCTGTCCATGGGAATCTTCTTCTCTATCCCCTGTTGATCAGCCACAACGCCGTCACTGTCCAGCCGTAAAGGAATCGTGCCGCGTAACACCGTGATATTTTTTTCTTCCCGTAGCATCTTTAAAAGCATTTCGCGATTATGGATGTCCACGATGTCCGTATCCAGTTCAGCGGCATCCTGTCGCGCGCACAGCGTAACCTGCCTGCCCCGGTGGGCCAGATACAGCGCGGTTTCACACCCTATAATACCGGCGCCCATGATAAGGATTCTTTCTCCCCGGGGCCCCATACCGTTTAACACCTGGATTGTTGTCAGCACATTGTTCCCGTCAATCGGGGGAGGCTCCATGTTCGCACCGGTAGCAAGGATGACGTAATCGGCAGCGAAGCTTTGGATATCCCCGGCAGTTGCCCGCTTGTTAAGCACAACATCGATTGGTAACCGCCGTACAAGTCCATTGAGATACTTTATGTAATCTGCAAGGTCATGCTTGAAATCAGGCTTTGAAGCCGGCCAGAGATTTCCGCCCAGCCGGTCAGAGGCTTCCCACAGGGTAACAGCAAAGCCCCGCTGCGCACCCACCCGTGCAGCTTCAATGCCGGCCGGCCCGCCCCCAACCACTAAAAGCGTTCGTTTCTCTTTCAGCGGAACCAGCGCCCGATCGATTTCGTGCCCGGTGAAGGGATTCAGCGAGCAGCTGGTCGGCTCTCCGGCGATCATCTGCCACAGGCAGCCCTCATGACAGCCTATGCACGGCCTGATCTCAGCAGTCTTGCCGCTTTGAACTTTATTTACCCATTCCGGATCAGCCAGCAGGCCTCTGCCAATGGCGATAAAGTCGGCCTTGCCTTCAGCCAGTGCTTTTTCAGCCACATCCGGGTATTGCAGACGACCTACGGTAATAACCGGCAGGCTACTGACCTTTTTAACTTTCGCGGCCAGGTCCACCATGCAGCCCGGCGGCTGGTACTGCGGCGGATGCGGCCACCAGCCGGTCTCGTAGCAGCCGGCGTCAACGTGCAGTGCGGCAACCCCCATTTTTTCCAGTTCTTTGGCGATCCACAGTCCCTCTTCCTCTTCTCTGCCGCCTGCAAGATTGTGCTTGATGCCAAAGCGGTAAATAATGGGAAAATCAGCGCCGGCATCGCGCTTAATTGCTTCAACCACCTCCCGGGCAAAGGTGAGCCGCTTCTCCCGGGAGCCGCCGTAGCGGTCATCGCGCCGGTTCCAGAGGCCGGTCATAAACTGGTCCATAAAATAGCCCTCGTGACCGTGCAGCTCAACACAGTCAGCTCCTGCCTCACGGCAGCGCAGCGCAGCATAGCCGAACGAGCGGGTCAGCGCCCCTGCTTCTTCAGTGGTTATCGCCCGGCTATTCAATTCAGGATAATCAGGAACATAAAAATTCGTGTTTTCCGAGGCCGAAACCGGCTTCACACCATCGGGCACGATGAAGGGCGGGACAACGCGGCCGAAACCGGCAGTCAGCTGAATGCTCAGCCGGCAACCATAGGAATGAACCGTTTCTGCAAGTTTGCGCATTGCTGCAACATGCTTGTCATTAGCCATGCTGAGAAGTTCTTTTGCGCAGGGCTCCAAAGCCTGGGAAACAAATACCATCTCGGTCGTAATCATGCCGACACCCCCGGCAGCGCGGGCCCCATAGTATGCCCGTACGCGCTCACCCCAGTACTCTTCTGAGCCAGGATCACACACCCCGCGGATGCCCATGGGCGCCATAATAATGCGGTTTTTAATCTCCAGTGTACCGATACGTCCTGGTTCCAGCAGTTTCATGCTTAACGCTCCTTACCTGATATATAATATTACGACCTTATGCTTCTTTTCAAAAAATACTTTCTAATCAAAATGCCATCAGAAGCTCAACTACCGGTATGGATAACTCCAATACCTTTTTTGCAGAATCTTTTATCTCTGGTCTGTAATCAAATAGTGCAGTTATTCTTTTACCATTAGTGTAGTAAAGCTCAATAAGCTTTTTCCCTGCAGAACTTTTTGCCAATACCGTATCACGAAATTGCCGCAGTGTGCCAACCCGTGTATCGCCTGTACCTAAAAGATAAACCACGGGGCACGTATTCTCTTTAAACTGTTTAAGGAAATCTGCAGTGCTTTGTATAATTATCTTCTGCTGTTCCTCCCGGGAAATCTCAGCAATACCATCGCCCGGCTGCACGGGGTCCGGTGAAGTATCATACCAGCCAAACTGAGTGTGGTTGCCTCCCTCGATCTCTACAAACAGTGCGTCTTCAGGCAGATGCTGTGCTCCGTCTCTGATCTCATCCGGATGACCGTCTTTGGTGCCATAAATCGAGATTGCTTTAAGGTCCGTATCATCCAGACGAAAACTTTCTGACGGCCAGGAAGCCCAGAGCACAACCCCATCAATTTTGTCCGTATGACCCTGGGCATAGTAGCAGGCAAAAGAGCCTCCGAGGGAATGTCCACCTATTATCCATGTTTTGATCCCGCTGTAGTCGCTTATTATCTTATCTGCCCTATCAGGGCTGAGCACCGCAAGATCACTTACCATCTTTACAATCACGGTTAAGTACCCTTTTGCTGCAATTGCACGGGCAGGGGGTGCATATGACCGTGGGTCAACCAGCCCTCCTGGATAAAAAATAAATCCTATTTTTGGATTTGCGTATTTTGGTTTAAAAACAAAATAGAAGTTTGAACCTTCTTCCCACTCCGCCACTTCGACCGTTTCTACCGTTACGCTGACATCTGATTCCATGGCCTCTAATGCTTCCGGCAATGGGGGATAGCTTGGATTCAATTGAGCTGCCACCTCATAAGCACTAAAACTAAAAAACATGAATAGTGATA
>CAIYCZ010000371.1 GCA_903924805.1 uncultured delta proteobacterium
ATGCAACGGGGAAGCCGTCTTTTTCCTACAGCGATGTTGCCTGGAGAAAATATATCGGCATGGCTGAAGAAGAGCTCACCCTGAGTTTCCCATACCAAAGCCTGCTCGGGTTTATCGGAAATCTCAGGGAAGTTGCCGAAGCCTATCGTAAATACGGCGAACCACCTGAGGAGTAAAAAATATAACGTCACATAATAATACAGGGGGCTGGTATGAAAAAGATAGTTATTGAAAAGCTTGAAGATAATAAACTGAGCGAACTGAAGGTAAAAACCTGGGATATATGGGAGCATGAAACGGCAAAATTCGAGTGGTATTATGAAGAGACCGAAGAATGCTATTTTCTGGAAGGCAGGGTATTTGTTGAAACCGAAGACGGCCAGAAAGTAGAGATACAAAAGGGGGATTTTGCTGTTTTTCCGAAAGGCCTTTCATGCGTATGGGACATTAAAGAGCCGATACGCAAGCATTATAATCTCAAGGGAGATTGAAACGATAAGCGTGCATTGGTGATTCCGCTGTCTGTCTCTAAGAGGCAACGAGCGTGCGCAGCTGCTGCCTGCTTTGCAGCACCCAGTTACCGAGCGAGGTTATCTGATCATTTAATGCTCTGATACGCGAACTTGTCATATGCATGAGGCGGGTGAATATTTTAATACCAAGATAGGGATGTTCTCCTATTAATTCACCAAAGCCTATTTCATCAATTTCCAATACCTTGGCATTGTCCATGCTCACTACTGAAACACACGGCGGATCAGAATCGTAAAAGGACATCTCGCCATAGGTCTCACCATCACCAATTGTGGCAATCAATTTCGTTTCATTCTCAGCGATTGATTTTACTATCTTGAACTGCCCTGAAAAGATTATCGAAATTATTTTTTTATGCTTGCCTTCTTCGATGACTGACGTCTCTCTTGGATACTCTCGGAGCTGAGTATATGAAAGCACCTTGCCAATTTCAGCATCAGTAAGTCCTTCGAAAAATTCCAGATCCTTCACATCAGTAATTTTCACGGTCTTTCCGGCACTGGCTTTTTTCCTCTTCTCAGTCTTTTCTTTAAGAATAAAGTAACCGAGAGGGCAAAAGTTAATGATTCCGGTTATAGCCCCATAGAGTCCAACAATGAGCACCACGGTTTTAGTAATGGACTCCACATCACCTGCCATCAGGGCAAAGGCGATAAGAACAAAACCGCCAATAATTCTTACTCCTTTGTCCATTGAGTAATTTTTTTTGTACATGATAACTTTTCCTCCGTGTAATAGATAATAAGATCTTTTAAGGTCTTTTGAATTCTGATTCGATATTTCAGGAAAAATCTTTAGAATATATTTGAAAAAATTGCTAAATCTTGACAAAAATAAAATTTTTTATTGCGAAGATTTGCCGTTATTGTCGATTTTATATGAATTGTTTTGTGGTTGGCAAAAGCGGTCAAGAGGGTTGTGTGGTACAATTTCCAGGAGGGAATTTTTCAATACCTTTCTTTTCACGTAAACTAATTGTATCCTGCGTTTTTTTATAAAAGACACTCAGTGTAATAAATTGTTTACCAGAAAAAATTCATTGCAGGCAAGTGTAAATTTCTATTCACACCTTAAATCCTGCCCAGAGGATAATGCCGATGATAAGAGATGCTGCCACCCCGAGGGGGATTGTCAAGCGAAGTATTTCTCCTTCGCGGCCAAGCGCTCCGCACATGGGGGTGGCAATAGCGATTTTAAATGGTGATGAGATTGAACCTATGGATGCACCAACTGCCAGTGCCGCAGCCAGCCATGCGGGAGAAACACCCAGAAGTGAGGCAGCCTGAACCTGCAGATGTCCAAACAGCATAAGCGATGCAACCCCGTAGCCGGTAAGAAACGTTCCCACCCACCCAAGTAAGGGGACAAACAGGGGATAAAAATTCCCGGCATAGAGTTGCAGCCCCTGCGCCAGTATCCATGGCATATTATGCGCCTGGTTGAGATGGCCAAAACCTTTAGTATAGCCGGAATATGCAATCATCTGCCCCATAGCACCAAACAGACCCATGGAAACCGAGGCACGCCATCCTTTGTGTATCCCGTCAATCATCACCGTGCGCGCCTGTGCCATAGTCATCCGGAGCAGTACTGCAGCCAGACCGAATGCAGCAAACAGATATATATATGCTGAAAAAAGAGGCTGAAAAGTAATTGGATGAATGGGTATCACCTTCACGGTTATGGTCAATTGTTTGCTGGTCAGTTCTCTGAGCGGTGGTACCGTGTTCACCAGAAGCAGGGCTATAAGCATAAAGATAAACGGCGCCAGATCTCGCAGGATATCCTTTGAGAGGGTAAGCCTTCGCGGCCCGGCTGCTAACATAACAATGATTAACACTAAGCCCCCAACCATCCCGGATATTGACACGCCTATGTACATAACAGCCACCAGTGCAGCCATGCCCACAAAGAAACCGCACCCGAGAGTCAGAAAATAGTGGTGTGCGTTTCTGCCAGATACTTTCATAAAAAGCGGCACACACGCCGCCATGCATACCGTGGCAGGCAGTGAGAGCCATGCTGAAGCAATTCCCAGATCATACAGCGGCAGTCCGGTAACCAGTGATAGCACAGTGATTATGATGCCAGCCATCTCAAGGGTCATGAGGCCTGCATAGCCAATGATCGACAGGGCCGCAGAACCTGACGGTGAAACGCCTGCCGAGCGCAGCATCGGCGCCACGACCGGCTCGGCAATTACACTTGCTCCTTCCAGAAAATTTGTCACACCGAAGACTATGAGAAGTCCCCGCTGCACTGCATTTCGCACGCCACCCATGAGCCACGTGACGATACGCGAGAGAGAGCCGCTTGTCTGCAGAAGAGCGGAGAGTAGAATGCCGGCAAAGACAACCAGCAGCAGCGGCAAGGTGGTTATTACACCGTCAAGTGCTGACAGCAATGCCACTGGCAGGGGAGTCTCAAAAACCATCACTACCAGAAACAAGGTGAACAGTGCGCCCAAAATAGAAAGGTTAAGGGCCGGCATTCTAAAGCCAACAGCTAGTCTGGTGAGAAAAATAACCGGTGCCCAACAGATAATAAAAAAGTACATATCTCCTGTTTCCCATCATGGGTGGATAGATGTGTTTAAATCATCCATGAGTTCCAAAACAGCTTCATTCTTAGGATTCAGGGCACAGGCTTTTTCGGCACAGTAAAGTACACCCACCTGGTTGCCCATGATTAAATGTTGCAGGGTAAGATTGTAGAGTAAAAAGTAATGATGCAGGAGCAGTATCGGGGATGCAAACTCCTGCACCGTACTGGATACATAGCAGATTTTTAAAAAAGCAACTTTTTTCAGGCTGGTCAAAAATGCCCGGATGCAAGG
>CAIYCZ010000372.1 GCA_903924805.1 uncultured delta proteobacterium
AGATCATAGCGCTTGGTGACCGCGCCCCTGCTTTCTGCCCCTTCAAGTGCTTTTTTGAGAAGTTTTCCGCTATGGCCATTTACCTTGGGACTTCCCAAAAACCCCAGTACCAGCATTCCCATACTCCTTTCTGCAGATTGATTATCATGCAACACATATCAAGATCATCTATATAACATACTGAATCGGTTATCGTGAAGGACTTTTTTTGTGATAGCTGAAGATACTTTACACCAATAAAAACCTGCAGCAGGCTGTGGAGAGAAGAGCATTCCGGGGGATGATGCCCAGCCTTAAAAACAGGGCCTCACTCGCTATTTTATTATGTATGTTTGATAATGCGTATTTTTAGCGTTGAGCAGCCCACCAAATCAATATCATACACCTTATAAAATGAATACAGGGCGGGGGTGCCTATAAGCCTCATTCCTAATAAAATCTCAATCATTACACCGCCAACGGCAAGCGATGTGAGAGCTGCTGCCAGAAGAGCCGGAGCCTCCCCGAAAAAAGGTGAAAGCAACAAACCGATTATCGCCAGGACAGCCACCCCGATTAATCCCCGCTTGGTAATTTTTTTCATTTGCTTGAACTGTAGAATTCTCCGCGCCAGATCTTCATCGTCAATCAGGATTTCTTCCTCATTTCTTTCTATGGCTTTCTTGAGTTCCTCTTTGGTCTTTACAGCTACCATGGTTTTCCTCTGCTGACATCCTTTCTCTCACGAATGCTCAGACATGTTGAAAAAAAATCTAAATACTTTTTATCAGAAGCCGATACATGAAGTGTGGCTGGCACCTAACAACGCACCACTAACTTTCCCCCCTGGCAAGGTAATACTTCCAGGGGGCTTTTTATTGATGTGCTTGCCCGGATAATTTGACAACCGGTATAAATATGTTAAACTTAGAAGTAGAGGGAAAACCCCCTCTTGTTCCCCTCTTTTTTACCCCCTGGACGATATAAGGTCTTCCAGGGGGTTTTTTATACACGTTTGTATCAGGTCGGTGAAGCGGTCAGGAGAACTAATAAGTTAAAAACGGTTATCATGACTGGCGGGACAATGTATAAACTTTAATATCGGTTTTGCTGTTTTAAAGTCCCTGTTTATTTATCAGAGTCCTTTGCAAGCACATCTAAATTACTCCGCAGCCGTTTCTGATCAGCTTTTAAATTCACCCTGTTTTTACGGCTCTTTCTTTTCCGGATAGCCTTTGTCTTTATAGTGTTAGAAGCCATCTTTCCTTCCTCCTTTTCATTTCTGCAAGTTTTTATATATACCAGCTTCACCTGTTTAAGTCACGTCAATTTTTCATTGTCTATTTTTTATACTGTTGGAAGTGTCGCACCCTTTTTTACAGAATGGTAGTCCCGATTCTCTATTATCTGGATCACCGGATGAAAAAGGAGCAAAGTCTGGTGCTATAAGACAGATAAGGCCCGCAAAAAATGCATATGCAAAATTTGAAATACATATCATGTATAAAAAAGTGTTTACTTTTATGTTTTAACAGTCTATGCTATAAGACAAAATAATGCGCGTTGCATCCTCATAGCAGCCTATAGCAACGCGTTACGGTAACGAGTAGTAGTTTGTTGTATGTCTGTAGCTTTGATTGTACGCGAGTTGGGTTCGGAATTTTGGAGCCCATGCCACATCGGTCTTGCGCCTGAGCTGTGCAGTCCCATGGCAGCTTTCAAAGTCATGTCCCGACGAGCGGTAGTATCATGAAAGAAAGGAGGGATAGTGGCTATGGCAAAAGGCCGGGTAAAGTGGTTTAATGACAAAAAGGGGTTTGGCTTTATTGAAGCTGAGGGCCAGGGAGATGTATTTGTACATTACAGCTCCATTGAAGGAGCCGGCTTCCGTTCACTGAAGGATGGCGACCAGGTAAGCTTTGAAGTGGAGAACAGCCCCAAAGGGCCCCAGGCGGTTAAAGTAAAGAAGATGGACTGTCAGTCCATCTGGTAACAGCACAAAAAAGCACTTCGGAATTAAATTCCGGAGTGCTTTTTTTATGGCACAGCATCATATCATGGTGCTCATTTCACGGATTCTCATGCAATATCTGCCACACCGTGACTTCCCGGTATCTTCATCCCCTATACCCCCACGCATAAAAACTCCTTGACAGAAAATTTCAATTACATTAATATTCCGGTATCGGAATATCCGGTGTCGTAAAAAAGCAGAGCACTAAGAACAGCTATGGAGAAAAGATGTAAAAGCGCGGGCAGTAAAAAAGTAACTGATCTTGATACTCAGATGCTGGTGGTCAGAGACTTTATTGATGAATTCTATAATAAAACGGTCTTCCAGAAAGGAAACAGCAATTCAGCTTCAGATTTAACCCCCACGGTCATCAAATCACTCTATGCCTTTCAGGATGAAAACAAATCCTATCCCATCGGAGAACTGGGGAAGAATGCCCGGGTCAAAAGCTCCACCATCACCGATATGGTTGACCGCCTGGAACGGGACGGCATTGCTAATCGGTTTAAGGAAGACGGGGACCGCAGGGTCATTAAAGTGCGCCTCACTGCAAAAGGTAAAAAAATTCGCAGGGAATTTACCAGCAAGCGCAGACAAGAATTCGAAGTGCTCTTTTCAAAACTGAATGAGAAAGAAAAAAAGGCCCTTCTGCGTCACTTAGAAGGGGCATTTCAGATACTGAGGAAAATATAAGTATCCCATGAGTAGTTTTTCAGGAGGCCGTAATAATGCATGATGTTCACAGGGACTCAATCCTGTCTAACGGTAAAACAAAAAAAATAAAACAAAGCGATCATGAGCATGATCATGAAGAGCATCGCACAGACGATGGCCATGAACATGTGCATGATAAAAAAGACGCGCATAGAGCCCGTTCCCATGTGCATCATGAACAGGACCATCATCACGACCATGAACCTCCTCATGGGCACCAGCACGAACATGATGATTCAGAGTATACTGAACATGAGGAGGATGATCATGTCCATACCCATGATCATAGAATCACCGAAGACCGGGCTTTTACTCATGTCCACGACCATGGACATAATTTTTACCACGGTCATTTTCACTCTCATCATCCAGAGCATACAACCGCCATGCACAAGATTTTTGGAAATCCATTACGGGACTGGTTCGCTGCTGGCTTGATGGGAGTTTTAATTGTCATTGGATATTTCCAACTGCTGCCCGGGCACCTCTCTGATGGCATGCTGATATGCGCTGCTGTAATTGGCATTTTCCCGGTGCTCAAAAATGCGCTGTTTGAGAGTATCGCACAGCGAAGGTTCAGCCCGGGGCTTTTTGTCGGGATGCTACTGCTTGCAGGGCTTGCTGCCGGGAACTTCCTTGCCATAGCGCTCTTTTCCTTATTCCTCCTGGTCGGCAGCTTTATGCGGCTCAATTTTTCGTGGAGGAATGATTAAGCCATGCACAATGTTGCACGGGAAGCGATTATTGATAGGGAACTAACAGTCTCTGCATCAGGTGGGCAAACTCGCTTTGATACATTTGTTGAGCACTATCAGGAATTTATTAACCCCATTGCCTGTGTTATTCTCATTGTATCTGCCTGGCTGATGGGAGAAAGCACTCCCCGGGGAATCTACCTGGCTCTTGCCGCAGCGGTCCTCTCCGGATATCCAATTGTCAGGAATTCAGTTGTATCCACCATCACCAACAAAAAGTTAAACGCCGAGGTGCTGGTGACCTGCGCCCTGATTGCCTCCATCTGGGTTAGAGAATATCTCGCAGGGGCAATTGTTGTCCTTATGATGAATATAGGCGAGCTCCTGGAGGATATCACCATTGCCAAAACCGGTGAGGCTGTTCGCTCTCTTATGGAGTTAGAGTCCGAAACAGCCCGGGTACTTAGAAACGAAAAAGAGAGAATCATTGACATAGATGAGGTGCGGATTGGCGACATGGTGATAGTAAGACCAGCTGAAAAAATCCCTATTGATGGAATTATAAAAGAGGGCCGCGGAGAAATAAACCAGGCATCCATTACTGGCGAGTCAGCACTTATTTCGAAGGAACCAGGAGATGAAGTTTTTGGGGGGACTCTTAATCAACTGGGGGTTCTGAAAATAGAAGTTACCCGCGTTGGTACTGAAACGACCATATCGAAAATTATTGAACTGGTACGCAAAGCACAGGCTGAAAAACCCCCTATTGAGCGAATTGCCGACACATTTGCTGTGTGGTTTACGCCGGCTATGCTGGCCCTGTCAGGACTCGTATGGCTTTTTACTGGAGAGATTATACGAGCAGTAACCGTGCTGGTAGTGGCATGTCCCTGCGCACTGGTCATTGCTACTCCTACCGCTGTTGTAGCAGGTATAGGCAATGCTGCCCGTCGCGGAATACTTATCAAGGGAGGGGCCGTCTTAGAAGCAATAGGGAGGCTGACAACATTTGTGTTTGATAAAACCGGAACTCTGACTTACGGTGCTCCGACCGTTAAAACGGTACGTGGTTTTTCCGGGGTGTCTGAAAAGGATGTGCTGAAACTCGCCGGCACTGCAGAAAGACATTCAGAGCATCCTCTGGCTGACGCCATCCTGAAGTTTTGCAGGAAAGAAGAGATATGGCCGTTTGATCCGGACGAAACAGAAGTCATTGTAGGTCGGGGCATAATAGCCAGGAAAGAAGATAAAAAAATCATAGTAGGTAATGAACGTTTATTTGCAGATAAGAATATTGCACTGCCGGCCGAAGCCGGAGAGTTCTTAACCGAGATGACCGTTTCCGGTTCAACGGGCGTACTGGTTGGCACTGAAGGTAAAATCATTGGGGGTATTGGAATAGCAGATATGCTAAAGGCAGATGTTTATGAATCTATACAAGATATACGGAAACTTGGCATCAAAAAAATTCTGATGTTGACCGGAGATAACCAAAATGTTGCGCGGGCAATTTCAGAAGGAGCAGGGTTAGATGAAGTGATTGCCGACCTTCTTCCTGAAGAGAAATTGAACTATATAAAGAGATTGCAGAACCAGGGTGAAAAAGTTGCCATGGTCGGAGATGGAATAAATGATGCCCCCTCCCTTGTTGAGGCAGATGTTGGTATTGCCATGGGAGCTATTGGAACTGATGCAGCTATTGAGGCTGCAGACATTGCTTTGACCAGCGATGACTTGAGCAAGGTAAGTGAAGCCATTGCTCTTTCACGAAAGACCGTCTCCATTATTAAGCAGAGTATTTCAATCTCCATTGCCATAAATGGTGTCGCTTTAATTCTTGCTTCAACAGGTGGCATTGGTCCTGTTTTTGGGGCAATCATTCATAACATTGGCTCAATAATTGTTGTAGGTAATTCATCCCGCCTTATCGGGTATCGATTTAAACGGTAATTAAATCTAAATTCAGGTAGTAACCATTTACATGCAGATTGATTTCTCACAGGCAGGACTCTGGACTTTATTAGTAGCTACCTTTACCCTGGCAGCCACCCATACGGTTTCACCGGATCACTGGTTTCCGTTTGTCATGGTTGGCAGGGCAAATAAATGGAAGACTTCCTGGGTGCTGCTGCTTGCACTTCTCGCGGGAATCGGACATGTCGGCACATCGGTTGTCATCGGCCTTGTTGGTGTATTTGCAGAAAAGGGGGCCTCAAAAGAAATTGCCATGCTGTTTGAAAAAGCAACGCCGTGGCTGCTCATCATCTTTGGCTTTGGCTATGCCGGATATGCTCTTTACAAGAAACAGGTTGGTGCTCATGGCCATTCACACGGCATTCCGATCATCAATAAATGGCTTGGCATTAATGCTCATGCATATGATCTGCCTGGACAAAATCATAGCCATGAACAGGATGTGAGTTTTAGCATTGGCAGTAAGCTTATTATTTCCCTCCATAAGCTGGATATCGTTGCATACGTTGCTCATGACGATCACATGCACGGCTATGATGCAACAAAAGAAGAAGATCATGAGCATAAGCACTTCCATGATGATTTACTGCATGAACACATGCATAAACACCGTGTAAAAGGGATTGACGGTCTTGTTCATAGCCATGGCGATGAGGCAAACCCGTCTGGCATTGTTGATCTTAAAGATAAAAGGGCTGGCTGGGGCTTGGTTGCTATCCTGGGATTAACCCCCTGTATTGCCCTGCTGCCCCTCACCTTCGCCGCAGTTAAATACGGCACCATGGCAGTCATCCTGGTAAATATTGCATTTACAGCAGGGACTCTCGGTACCATTGTTCTTTTTACCTGGCTCGGGTATCTGGGGCTCTCCTGGATTAAGCTTGAGTTTTTTGAAAAATACGGTGATGTCATAGCCGGAGCAATAATCGGGCTGCTTGGACTTGCTACCAAAGTTTTTGAGCTTTAATAAAACGTCCCAGCAGCATAGATGAATCCCCTGCATAAATAATTATTTTATTTGTTAAACAAAAGGAGGTTAGCAAAATGAGCGACATAATTACCGATATCGGGTTTGATTCTAAAAGCCTGTGGCAGCCAAAGGGTTTTGAGCCTAATCCTTTTCCGGAAAGCACCTGGCCGCTACTGAAAAACTTAAATTTGAAACGACTCACCTCTATTGAAAGCGAGGATTTGACACCCATTCAGGAGAACTTTAAGCTGCCTATGGCAGAGGGAACATTCCGCCACTTCTATAATGAGAAAATTGAAAAACTCGCCCTCATGTGGGTGCTCATTTCCAAAAGCATCGCCGGTGGAAGCTGGATGGGCTGGCCTAACGATAATTACGATTTTCCTGCTTTGGTGATAGCCTGGGAGGAATCCAAAAAGCGGCTGCATATCATCATTGATGTGATGCCCATTGCAGATTGTGTGGAATATGAGTGGTATCGTGAGAAATATCTTGACGGGATAGAACCCATCTACAATGAATACAAGGATTTAATTGGCCCCAATTCCACTTACCGATGGTTCCGCGCCATGCAGGGCCCCTATCATATTTTTGATCACCCCGGTGAACAGCGGGAGCGTGCACTGAAATGTGAAGTGGAATATATCAAATACTGGGTAGCAGTGGTGCAGAAAGCCGAACCGATAAAGGATGAACAGTATAAACAATATGCAAACAGGCGCAAACGGATTCTGATGACTCAATTGCGGCAGCGGGACCCGCTGGGCTCTGTTTTGATGCGCACGCTCGGGCAGGATCTGGGCAAAAAGAGTGTGTTGGGATATACATAAAATGAAATTTCAATTTCAAGGTTTAAAGTCTAAAGCTCAAAATTTAAAAGGAGGGACGCCATGCCGTCAATGATAGACATTATGAAACAAGGTGCAGAGCTCGTCAACAATGATGAAGAATTTAAGGCCCAGATGGTAGAACTGGACGGAGATATAATCTTCTGGAGGTTTGAAGATGACCAGCCCGCAGTTACCTCCCGGCTGGATAAGGGCGTGATAGTAGTAGAAGAGGGCGAACACCCCGGCTCCCAGGTGGGCATGAAGCTGAAAGCAAAGGTGCTTCTTGATGTAATAGATAACTCCCTTGAGGCAAAGATGATGTACACCTACACGGAACTGGTCAAGGGCGACATGGAGCTTGCCCGCCATCATGTTTTTGCCCTGGTGCCGTATATCTTTGGCATGCAGGACTACTATGATTCCCATGAAGAGTTCCAGAAAATGGTCATTGCCCGGAAGAAAGAGTGCGGAGGGTAACAGCAATGGGCGAACACGAGCACAGCATCGTCATTGATGAAGAAAAATGCATAGGCTGCGGCATATGTGTTAATTACTGTAATGTTGATGCCATATGCATCAATGAAGGAAAAGGGGTTGTGGAGGTGGTGGATCTTGATCTCTGCATTGAATGCCACAGCTGCCAGCAGATGTGCCCGGAGCAGGCCATCAAGGTCTATCCCCAGATCGATGAAGTTCTTCCAAAACTCTAACATAAGAGGATTCTCATGTCTGAAATACAGTTTATAGTAAATAAAGAACTGTGCATTGGGGCAAACGCCTGCGGGGGCATATGTGCCCGCATCTGTCCACCCGATATTATTGAGTATATAGACGAGGATGGCAAAAAAGTCCCCTGTATCAGCGAGATAGAACTATGCATGAAAGATCATGGGTGCCAGAATAACTGCCCGGTCAAAGCTATCACCGTGCTTCCGCCACAGGAAGGGGGAAGAAACTTTTAATTACAGAGTTTACAGACGAGCGCTCCATGGTCTCTGTGGTTCAGTTTTATTAATATTAATTTTCTTATAAGGAGGTAGGTTATGACACAGTTTAACTTGGAAAAAGAAGCCGGATTCAGGTGTGACACCTGGCCGGCGAAGAATGTACCCAATATCCGGCCGTTTCCTGAGGAGTGCTGGGAGATTCTGCGCACCCTTAATCTCAAGCCATTGCACGGTATGTACCAGGGGTACAACATGGATTTGCTCCTTGAAAATCTCGAATCGCCCATGGCAAAAGGTGCGGTGCGGGTTTTTGAGTCAGATAAGATAGAGAAGGTCTGCATCTGGTGGCAGGTGCTTTCCGGACGCTCCCTATCAGGAGCGGTGATAGGTTTTCCGCGGGATGATTATGATTTTCCGGTAATGCTCATTGACTGGGATGAAGGCCGCGGCCCCGGGCATGGCATGGTTGATCATATGCCTCTGTGTGACCTTGTGCTTAATGAAGACTACCGGTTGAAATATCTCGACAAACTGGATAATACATTCAGAGAATATTATGATATTATTGGTCCTCCATCGCTTCATGTCTGGTTCCGAACCCTCACCGGCCCATACTATAGCTTCTTCAGAACTCAGGCAGGAGGAACTCCGGAATACCGGGAGCGAATCCTCAACCTCCCCCTCAGATACCTCAAGCTCTGGTCTGAGACGGTTAAGGAGGCCAAGCCGATTGAAGATCCAAAACATAGAGAATACTGCATCAAACGCAAGCGGGTTCTTCAGGATTGGCTGTTTGAGCGCGATCCGGTGACATCAGTGATGCTGCGCTGTTATGGTAAGGAACTGGGCTCACTGGTAATGAAAGGGCTGTCATGAAAACACTCAGTTGTAGAGTAAAGGAGTTGAAGAGTTAAGGAGTATTAGAATTCCAACACTCAACACTCCTGCACACCGTAACTCTATTGAGGAGGAATAGAAAATGCCAAGGGTAACTGCAGATGAAATTGTTCAGATTGAAATTAAGATAGACGAAGAAAAGTGTGTCGGCTGTGGCACCTGTATATCCGTGTGCCCGGTCAATCTTCTTGAATTAAAAGTGGTTGGCAAAAAGAAAAAGAGCTGTGCACCGGACCAGAGCTTCTGCCTGAAGTGCCACATGTGTGAATTTCACTGTGGCTATGAAGCTATTAAAGTGTATCCACCGTTTGAAGGACAGCAGCCAACCGACCAGGCAAAAGTGCCGATGCGTCACCGGTGACCCGCAACAACGTGTCACGGGACACGGATAACGGATTACCGGCGCAGCTTACGCATTTTGAACTCATCAGAATAATTATATATAGTGATAGCCGATTCAAATATCAGAAAGGTACCGATGAAAGTACTGCTTATTCAACCACCCATGTTTCATCAGCAGGTGCAGCTTTCACCCAACCTGGGGCTTGCCTCTATTGCCGCGGTGCTTGAGCAGGATGGTGCTGAGGTGAAGGTCGTTGATGCTGCGGCAGAAGATCTTTCATATGACAGCATTCTTGACCGTATCCGTTCGTTTCAACCCCATATAATTGGTGCCGGCGGACAGACTCCGGTCATCCCGCGATCACTTACCATTTTCCGCCGGACAAAACAGGAGATCAACACTGGCATAATAACCATAGCCGGTGGCCCTCATTTCACCTTTACCGATCGCGAATCGCTTGAGGAATGCCCTGAACTTGATATTGTGGTTCGCGGCGAGGGCGAGGCAACAATCAGCCATCTCTGCAAAGCGATTGAAACAAAAGAACCCCTTAACAAGGTACCGGGCATTACCTTCCGCGACAAAGATGGCACCATCATCCGCAATCCTGACCGGGAACCGATTGCCGACATTGATTCCCTTCCCTTCCCTGCCTGGCATCTGTTTCCCGTGGATAAGTATCACTGGGTTGGCAACCGGCTGCTTGCCACATCGTCTTCACGGGGATGCCCGTATAATTGTCCGTACTGTATTACGTGGAAGGTGCACAAGGGGGTGCGGCGCAGAAATCCTGCAAAGATCGTGGAAGAAATGGTATGGGTTAAAAAGAACTTTAACCACAATACGTTCTTTTTTCAGGATGATGCTTCGTTCCTTGTCCGCGGGCAGATGGAGGGCTTCCTGGATGAACTTGAGAAATGCGGGGAAAAGCTCTACTGGTATTATGAAACCCGGGAAGACGTTTTTCTCAGCTACCGGGATCTGTGGCAGCGAATGAAAAATAACGGACTGTTTAAAATTGTCTTCGGGCTGGAAACCCCGGATCCGGAGATGAGAGAACTCTGCGGGAAAAAAGGTTTTGACCGTACGTCCGTTGAGAAGATGATGGATACCCTTGAACATGAACTGGATATCATGGTGTCGGTGTATCTTCTTTTTGGACTGCCTGAAGACACGGAACAGTCCATGAATGCCATACTTGAGTATGGAAAGTATCTCTATCCCGACCATTGTTCCTTTATTGTTGGTTCCATGGCAGTACCGTTTCCGGGGACCGATATGTTTGAGGAATTAAAAAGAAAGGATATGCTAACAAGTTTTGATTGGAACGATTATGGGTTTGGAACATCGGTTATTAAGACCACCATTTCCCCTGAAAAGCTTCAGGATATTTTTAAGGGTTTCTGGATTAAAACCTATGCTCGGCCAAAGGCATTTTTAAAGCAGTTTCAGTTCTTCTTTTCCCGCAACCGTTTCAGGAGGGCCATGGCAAGGCAGTATGTTAAAATGGCCATTGAAATGGCATCAGATGTGAAAAAAATGACCGGCGAAAAGGA
>CAIYCZ010000373.1 GCA_903924805.1 uncultured delta proteobacterium
CAGCAGCATGTCCGCCAGAAACCCTGCTGCAATCAGGGGGCTGCCAAGCGTGAAAACGGCGCAGCGCCACAGAGAGTAACGCCAGCCCTTTTTTTGATGCCAGGGGTAGTGGCCCGGCGGCGCAAGGAAGCGCAGCAGAAAAACTGCCGCCAGCACATAATCAATGGGAATGTGCGACTCACGGACATGCCGGGCAAGGGGTGTAAAGCCGCTTTCCCGCAGCAGCTTTTCCATAGTGGCGATGCTGAAAAAGTGTATGTGCTGGGGCTGCAGCCACTGGAACCAGAACCGCCCCAGCATGCGCCCCGGCAGAAAATCGGGGTTGGGGACTTCCACAAACAGCAGGCCGCCCTCAACTAAAGCCGTGTGCGCTGCGCGAAGGTTTTCCTCCGGCTTGACCATATGCTCAAGAAATTGGATCATGCTGATACCATCATAAATTCCGGCCAATGTGCCGCTAAACTCGGGGAACAATCCCCGGTAGCCATGATCAACCCAGCCCTGCTCCTGTGCTTCCTGTATGCCGCGAGACAGGTCAAGGCCGTCGAATCGTGCCCGGGGCCACCGGCCGCGGGCGACACAGCATAAGTAACCATTACCACCGCCCACGTCAAGCCAACGGCCCGGCGTACAGTATCGGGCGAACAGCTTAATGCGTCTGCGGTAGACGCTGTCATCGCTTCCCAGAATGAACTCGGTTAAGGGTGCGCCTAAACCGTCGTACAGATCGCGGTAATAAAAGGAGAGGCCGGTGGTATTCAGAGGCGGGTTCTGAAAGATATGGCCGCAGGCTCGGCACTTCTCAAGGGAAAAGGAGCCCGGCTTGTGCATGACCGGCTCATGCGTTTGTACGAGCATGACCAGATTATCTCCTCTGCACAGCGGGCAGGTTTCGCTTCGCGGGTCAAAGAAGCGCTCAGTGCCTGCGGCAAGAAGCTCAGCATACTCTGCGCGCGCCTGCACACGGTCCGGATGAGTTTCCCTGCGCTTGAGCATATCGGCGATGCCGGCAATGGAGGAAATCGTAATAATAAGGGAGCGGAGCAGTGTTGCAGAAAAAAGGTCTCCGGGCCTAACCGGCGTGCCCAGGAATGCGATAAGGGGCTGCGCGTGCAGGGCAAGCAATGCCGGCAGGGCGGCATAAGGAGCTGCAAAAAGCCCCAGCAGTATAAAAGCGACAATCGCAAGCTCGACCGAAAAGATTATCGGCGCGCCATAGCCGTAGATGAGCTGCAAGCCTTCGTGCTGTGTCATGCCGGGCTGTTGCCCTGCCTGGAAGCCCGGCGCGATGGCAATACCGGCACGGCAGGGGGCAAATTTTTTGAGCCGCCGGGCCAGGTTAAAAAATTCATCTGCAGACACTGCCCTGTCTTCGCTGATGCCAGCGCGATTCGCAACGGCTTCCGAGATGAGCAGCGCATGGCCCGCACTGACGGCTCCCGCAATCCGGTTGGTGCGGTATCGTGCAGGGTTATACATCTGCATGAGCGCAAGCAGCTTTTCTGCAGGAAGGTCCGCCGGCACGAAGTCAAGCAGATCCAGATCGCAGGTGTAGGCGCAGTGGCTGGCGGCCCGCTTGCGTGATTCCTCGATGGTAGTGCCGTCTGCAGTTATGAGACGGTATGGTGCAGCAGGGGCATGCAGGGCATCATGCATGATGATGCACTGCATGATTCTTCTGCGGGTTATCAGCGCAGACACAATCAGACCAATGGCGATGATAGAGTAAAAGATATAGGCCAATAAGCATCTCCTTCAACTTTAATTTTTTTTGAAAAGAAGTCGCTTTTGGAAGAAGGAAGTATAGAGAGGGGGTAGTAGTATGTCAAGCGGAAAGCTGCCGCAATATGGTGACATGAATTTCGGGGACGGAAAACGGGATGCCTTTAGCCGGAGGCACAAAGAGATGGTAGGGCCGATAAGGAATAACAGGGGTCACCCATTAAAGGTTCTTTGTCAAGAGAATTGAGTTCTCCTGTGACAAAAAGCTGTGCTGTAAAAATCGGGATATTGCTCTTTACGAGTCGGGATTATCAAGGATTGCATGACCGGCGGGGTCGATGACGCCCGGCTTTGTCTTCACCATGCCCATCCGCACTTTTGCTCCTTCAAACAGCGAGTAGGCAACCGGCACAATCAGCAGGGTAATGAGAAGAGAGAGCGCCTGTCCACCGATGATAACTTTTGCCATGGACGCACGTGATGCAGCGCCAGGGCCCTTGCCAAGGGCGATCGGGATCATACCGGCAATAAGAGTAAGTGTGGTCATAAGGATCGGGCGGAGCCGGGCATGATTTGCTTCGAGAATCGCTTCTTTCAGGGCCATCCCGCGTGAGATGAGCGTGTTGGTGTAGTCTATCTGCAAGATACCGTTTTTCTTCACAATGCCGAAGAGCATGAAAACCCCCAGCAGACTGTAAATGTTCAACGTTTCTCTGAGCATTATAAGAGAGACTATGGCAAACGGAAGGGTGAGCGGGAGAGCAAGCAGGATCGTAACAGGATGCAGGAAGCTCTCAAACTGTGCGGCAAGCACAATATACATGAAAATGAACGCAAGGATGAAGGCAAGCAGCATGTTCATCATCCCTTCACCCATCTGCTTGGCTCGCCCGGTAAGCGCACTCGTGTAGCTGG
>CAIYCZ010000374.1 GCA_903924805.1 uncultured delta proteobacterium
AAATCCCCTTACATCGCTTGCCGTCGTAATCACGCAAATACCGTTCAATAGTTTTGCCAGTTTCCGCGCAAGCTCGTTTGCTCCGCCCCAGTGGCCGGACAAAAGGCTTATGACATGTTTTCCCCGGTCATCTATTACCACCACTGCCGGATCTTCCCATTTAGACTTCACGCACGAAGCGATCATCCGCACCGCTATCCCTGCCGCCATAATACAGACAACCCGTGTGCGGGTCTGAAACAGCATCTCCATGGTTTCTGCAAGCGAGTCATAATAGCTGATACGGCTGCCTTTACATTCTTTGTTTAATGCCTCAGGCAAAAACAGCTGTGCATCCCTGATGCCGTCGAGGATCGTTCTGCCGACAGCTGCACCGTCCCGCGTTACTGCAATAACAGCAGTTCTATTTTTAGTGCCCTTTCCGGCCGGTCTGAAGCCGTGCTTAAACTCAGGCGCATAGAGCCGGGAGGGTTCTCCAACCGTTTCACCAAGCACATCGCCAACCAGAATAATGGCCTGTCTGCGTATCTTTTCTTTCCCGGCTTTTGCGGCTATTGTTGACAGCTTGCCGCGGATAACCGTCTCATCAGGCCAGCTTGCCCGGTACACGATGGCAGCCGGCGTATCCTTGGGGTAGCCTCCATCAATGAGTTCCCTGACCGCTTCTTCAAGCATATTGACGCTTAAAAAAATTGCCATGGATGACCGGTGTGCCGCAAGGGATGCAAGGGACTCTCTCTCAGGAACCGCTGTTCTGCCGGCCCTCCGGCTCATGATAAGCGTCTGCGAAACGCCGGGAACGGTAAACTCCTTTTTTAACAAAGCTGCTGCTGCAAAAGCAGAGCTGACCCCGGGGATAACTTCATGGGGAATTTTTTCCTTTTTTAAAACAGCTATCTGCTCGGCAATAGCGCCATACACAGACGGATCGCCGGTATGTACCCGCGCGACAATTTTCCCCTGGCGTGCGGCTTTCACCAGTGCTCCGGCTATCTCCTGCAGCGTAAGAGAGGAGCTGTCCATAATGCGTGCATCCGCACGGGCATCAGCAAGCATCAGGGGATTTACCAGTGAGCCGGCATACATAATCAGATCAGAGGTTTTTATGATCTTATTACCCCTGATGGTTATAAGCTCCGGATCACCGGGGCCTGCCCCGATGAAATAAACAATCCCCCGGACCGGTAATTTTTCAGAACGTGTGTTACGCTTTTTTCCCATGCAGAATAAACACCTGGTTCTCTGCTCTCATTATTTCAGGATTATCATTGCTTGAGAAACCGGCAAGCTGTACAGCAGTCACCGTATAGCGCCATTTCCAGCGTTTCAGAACCTCTGTTGCCCTGGCAAGCGTCTCAAGCATCACACAATTAATGACCACCGTGCAATCATCAGGAATGTTTCTTTTCACCTCCTGCAGGATGCTTTCAAGCTTTCCACCCGATCCGCCAATAAAAACACTGCGGGGACGGGGCAGCTTTTTAAGCACTTCCGGTGCGCTCCCGAAGAGTGGATGCACGTGGTGCGTCTTGAACTTTTTTATATTTTTCACAAGAAGTTTAAACCGGTCCGGCCTCTTTTCCACAGCATATACCTGCAGAGAGGGATAGAGCACTGCTGCTTCAATTGACACGGAGCCGCTGCCGGCACCGATATCCCACATCACCATGTTATTTTCACAGGCAAGCCGAGACAGAACAAGAATGCGCACATCCCGCCGGGTAATCATCCCCTTCTGATGATAAAAATCCTCATCAAGGATGCCAAAGTATTTTTTACTTTTTTGCGCATTGTCGCTGGATTTTGTTTTTACAATCATCATGGCAAGCGGCGATGAGGGAAAGGTTTGAAACGTCTTCAGGGTGCCCGCAGTTATTCGCTCATCATGCTGCCCCAGGTTTTCAAACACCCATGCCCGGCACTTTTTAAAATTTCCGTCTATATCAATGAGATAGCGTGAAACCTTATCAGGCGCATTGTTACCGTCGCAATAGATTACCACGCTGCCATTCTGTTCAAGCGCTTTATCCAGACAGCTCAGGTCCCTTCCGTGAAGGCTCACGAATGCTGCATCATCCCAGGGCTCTTTTATCCGGGCAAACGCTGCCTGAAAGGCTGTTATGTTTGGCTCTATAGAGACGCGCTCCCTGCCAAACGCCTGAACCATGCGGGATGCAATGCCAAAAAAGTTCGGGTCACCGGATGCGAGCACCACAACCCGTTTGGCCCTGGTATCCTTTTTTAATCTGTCGATGGCATCTTGTATATTCTTTTTTATCACAATCTTTTTTGCCCGGTGGCCGGGGAAATATGCAAGGTGCCTCCTGCCTCCCGCGAGTATATCCGCCTGCTCAATCACTTTCACTATCTTCAGCGAAAGGTCTTCAGGTGACAGCCCGATGCCGACAATGTTAATCATTTTTTTCATGGAACAGCACTCCGCCCGCATACGATAACAGCAGCACTTCTGCCGTGATCGTTTCATGTGCGATATTTTTAATATGCCGTGTAATGCAGTGCGCCATCATTGAGAATAACGGCTGCCGGAACTCATCCGGGATAAAATCCAGGGCATGGCGCGCCGTATGGGCAGCGCGCAGTGCGCTCGCCCTGTCTTCAGGAAGGCCTGCTTTCAGAGCCAGTTCAGACAGGAAGGCTAAATCTATTACTGATTTTCGATAATGGGTACACCCGGCCCCGGTTGCCATTTTTAAAAGTTTCCCCGGATACCCGGCAATAATTATATGTCTCAAGCCGTGGCGTGCCGCCTCACGAACGGCACATGAAAAATAATCAGCCATTAACACAAATGCTGCTTCAGGGAGTTCAGGAAATATCCGCTGCGCCTCTTTTTCGCTTGACCTGCCGGTAGAAAATACGACACGGTCAACTCCCATTGCCCGCAATACATCAAGAGCGCAGGTGATGGTCTCCTGATATGCCTCATGAGAATAGGGAATAACCAGACCGGTGGTACCAAGGATAGAAATGCCTCCGATAATTCCAAGCCGCGGATTTAACGTTTTCTTTGCCAGCTCTGCCCCGTCTGCAACGCCTATGGTAACCTCAGCACCGCCTGAAGCGCCCATTACTTCGCTCACGTGTGAGCGAATCATGCGCTCCGGAACAGGATTGATAGCCGGCTTTCCGGGAGCCACTGCAAGCCCCGGCCATGTCACCATGCCAACCCCCTCCCCGCCTTTTATGACAATCCCGGACGGCGATTTTCTAACCGCTGCCCTGATAAGAGCACCACCCGTAACATCGGGATCATCCCCTGCATCCTTCACCACCTCGCAGAATGCCGAACCCCCGCAGTGACCGGCCCGGTGCACCGCAATACGCGCTTTTTCACCGCCGGGGAGGCTTACTTCCAGCTCCGCTTCATCCCTGCCCAGAAGCTTCAGTGCAGCGCCTTGTGCCGCAGCAGCAGCACAGGTGCTGGTGGTATAGCCGGTTCTCAACGGTTTTTTTTTCTGGTCATCCGTTCTCTTCATGCGGTTTCTTTACGATGATTAAAGAGAGATAGTCCGGATCATCCGGCAGTTTGTCACATTCCCGTATAACTTCCTCCCCCTGCATTCCGCATCTCCGCATATAGGTGCAGCAGCTCAGAAGCCCGCAGTCCTTCACAATGTCAAGCAGCCTGTTTCTATCCCGATAGGTCTTAAGGAACACTGCCGTATCTGCTGTTTTAATGAGTGCCCCTATACGCTCCCGCGTATCGTTTGCCGATGCAACCGCTAATATCTCGTCGCCTTCCACAAGCGTCATGCCCGCCCGCGCTGCTGCATGGCAAAAAGACGGTATCCCGGGAATGGTCTCAATTTCAATGTCAGGTGAGTGAGCCTTAAAAAGACCCGCTATCACGCTGAAGGTACTGTATATGCCAGGGTCTCCGAGGGTAATAAAGGCGCAATCCGCTCCCCTGCACGCCGCGTCCCTGATAGCTTCATAATTTTTCATCCATTGGTCGTGCAGCACGCGTTTATCCTTCAGCATGGGAAACAGAAGTTTTGTAACCGGGGTAGGTGCGGGGATAAACCGCTGTGCTGTTTCAAGGGCAATGCTTGTGCTGCCATCTTTGGATATTGGTGCAAAAACATGTCCTGCCCGCTGCAAAACCTCCACCGCTTTTACGGTCATCAGTCCCGGATCTCCCGGCCCCACGCCAATACCATAAACCTTTCCTGCCATCTCAGGGGTCTCCTGCAAGCTGAACCAGAGCGTTTATCGTTGCGGCAACGGCCGCTGTGCCTCCCTTTCGCCCGAGCATAGTTATGCATACCAGTCCTGAATCAAGCAGATTATCTTTTGACTCTGCCGCACCGACAAAGCCCACCGGCATGCCAATGATAAGGTCAGGGGTAATCAGC
Organism: uncultured delta proteobacterium; assembly: GCA_903924805.1. Lineage (GTDB taxonomy): Bacteria > Desulfobacterota > WTBG01 > CAIYCZ01 > CAIYCZ01 > CAIYCZ01. Next base: position 4,377 of record CAIYCZ010000374.1, read on the forward strand.
CCTTCTTTACAGAGGCGTAGTGCTTCAGTGAGTGCAGTTGGTGCATTACCTATGGCAATAATGCCTCTTTTGAGCTGTGGTGCAGCTGTGCGCAGAGCAATCGCCGAGCGGGTTTCACCGGAAGCCGCACTTGCCTTTCTTACTTCTTCATCCCCTACAAGGCACACTACCGGACATCCATAAATCTCCTTAACCCGTTTTGTAATGGCCGCAGAAAGCATCCCGGTGTCCGCATAAACAGGGCGCCTGTCCCGTATGGAGAGTATCCCGGATGAAATGGCACGGGTATGGAATCTGATGGTGTTCATAACGTCAAAATCTGCAGTAGCATGGATAATCCTTTTCACAATTGTCCATTCTTCCGGCGTGAATGAGTGCTTACCGGCTTCCTGCTCAATGATACGCATTGATTCGGATTCGATTTCCTGAGGTGAATGGTAGTACATATAAAAACCCTGATTCTTAGTTTCTTACCTATATAAATCTGAGAAATTATCTCTCAGATTTATATACCGTTTTTTTTCAGGCGAAGGCATTCGGTGAGAACAGCAAGGGCGGTGCGAGCGAATGCTTTGTGCTATATAATTCAGACTTGCCTTGCGAGCATTTAGCCCGCAGCAATCGATCCGAATGCCTTCGCACTATAAAATTTCAAATATCTTTGGCTAGCCTTTACGTATTGTTTATCAGCCTGCAAGCATGCACGCTTTTAAAAAATAAGTGACCAGCAATGAGCAACAGGAAAAAAACACCAGAGCCACAATCGATGTGCACCACATCAGCCGTATGCTCTTTTTGATATCGCCGGCCTCGACATCCTTCTCACTGCTGCCGAGAAACGGCTTATGCAGGGTAACACCATTATAGGTACTGGCTCCTCCCAGCTTGATGCCGAGCGCTCCTGCGAAACCTGATTCGGGAAAACCGGCGTTTGGGCTTGGATGCTTCGTTCCATCGCGAAGCATTGTCTTAATTGTCTTAAATGCCCTTCCGGAGCATACCATAAAAGAGGCAAGCGGTATGATAATAAGGCAGAGCCGTGCCGGTATAAAATTTGCCGCATCATCCAGCCGTGCCGAAAACCAGCCAAACTCACGGTAGCGCTCGTCTTTGTATCCTACCATCGAATCAAGGGTGCTGATGGCCTTATACGCCATCGCCAGAGGTGCACCGCCTAAAAATGCATACAAGAGCGGAGAAATAATGCCGTCTACCGTATTCTCGCTGACCGATTCTATGGTGGCGCGCGCAATGCCCTGCTCATCCAGATCATGGGTGTCCCTTCCGACAATTCGTGCAACCCTGCTGCGCGCGGTTATACTGTCTCCGGCTTTTATACTGTTGAGAATTCCCTGTGCTTCCTGCCCGAGGCACCGCGTGGAGAGGCACGTATATATAAGAAGAATAGAAATTACTGCTCGAAGCCGCGGATCGATCCATCCGGCCATTTCCACCACAGCAGCCGTGATGCAGAAAGCTGCAAGAGGCACAGAGATGCCTGTCATAATGCCAGCTACTTTTTTATTGGCAATGCGCTTTCTGGTCGTGTTCTCAAGGGTGCGAATCAATCTACCCATCGCCTTTACCGGATGGGGAAGCATCTCAGGATCACCCAGGAGCGCATCCAGGCCCCAGGCAGCAGCAATAATGGTTATGCTCATGAATACTGTCTATAGTAAATGGTTTGTATTTTTATGCGCAATCCCGTATAATCAGTTCTCGTTACGCGTTTTTATGTATTCAGAAATAATGGTAGCGGATGAAAGAATTGTTTTATTCCCTTATCTTTGCAATCCAGTTCTTAACCAGGATTCCCCTGGCTAATAAACGTGCGCCTGAACACATCGCTATCCAGAGAGCGCTTGCGCTGTTCCCGCTGGTCGGCTTCCTGATCGGCGGCATGCTCTATATCCTCTGCAGGCTTCTTGCGTCCCTGGCGCAGTTTAATCCGTATACCATTGCGCTCATTATAGTTACCGGAGATGTGCTGATAACCGGTGCTTTCCACCTTGACGGGCTTGCCGATACCTTTGATGCCTTCTTGAGCTCTCAGACAACGCGCGAGCAGAAGCTTGCCATTATGAAAGATAGCCGCATCGGCGTCATGGGTGCCACTGCTTTAATTATTTCGCTGCTGCTCAAAACCGCGCTCGTTGGAGAAATATTACAGCGTGGTCTTCCCTCTGCCCTGCTGGTATATCCGGCTCTCGGCAGGTGGGCGCAGGTATTTTTTCTGTATGCAAGCCCCTATGTACGTGAGTCCGGCACCGCCCGCATGCTTGCGCAGAGCGTTGATGGTAAAACGCTTGCCCGTGCATCGCTGTGGCTGATACCGTGTCTGTTTTTCCCTTCTTTCTATCTCATCTTTCTTTTGTTCCTCGCTGCTCTTTTCATTTACCGCTCATATGTTCACCGGAAGATCGGCGGCATAACCGGCGATGTTCTGGGCTCTGCTACGGTCATTTCAGAGATTGTGGTGTTGTTCAGTATATCCGTCTGTGCCGGATAATCTCTCGTCGGCACAACAGCTAAAGCTCCTCTTTCACCAGATGCATCCCCCGCTATCTTCTGGGACTCTTTTTGAGCTCTTCGCTGGTTTGAGGATTCCAGAATTCAAGTGAATTTAGATTGCATATTTTGGAATGCGGGATAATCCCGCTCCACAATCAGCAATCCGAAATCCGCATTCAGAAGAACCCACGAATCCTTGTCCCCTGTTTTAGGTAACCTGTCCTGACGTTACCCCTGCCTCATCAAAGGTGAGCATTTCAGTAAGAATCTTTACCCCTGCCTCTACCAGAAACATGCCCAGTGCTGCGCCGGTGCCTTCGCCAAGCCGCAGGTCAAGGTCAAGCAGAGGTCTGAGCTTCATCCGGTCAAGCATTGCCCGGTGTCCCTTTTCAACCGAGAGATGTGATGCAAAAAAATATCCGCCTATGACCGGATTCATTTCATACGCAATGAGGGCTCCGGCTGTTGATATAAAGCCGTCAATAACAATGGGTATCCTGCCGGCGGCAGCACCAATAACAAGCCCGGCAATTCCTGCAATCTCAAGGCCGCCTACTTTTGACAGCACATCAAGCGGATCACGCGGGTCAGGTTTATGTAATGCCAGCGCCTTCTCAATAGCTGCAATTTTAGCCTTGAGAGCGTGGTCACTGATTCCCGTGCCTCTGCTGGTCACATCAGCAACCGGAACTCCTGACAGCGCAGCGATGATGGCACTGCTCGGTGTGGTGTTGCCTATTCCCATATCACCGGTGCCGATTATATCGACCGTATCCCGCTCTGCCTGCCGGGCAAGCTCTATTCCGACTTCCATAGCCTGTATGGCTTCTTGCCTGGTCATGGCCGGTTCCCGAACTATATTCCCGGTACCCCGCGCTACTTTTTTAATGGTCAGCCCGTCCCGTGCGGGGAAGTCATAATCAACCCCGATATCCACAACCATGACTTCTGCGCCAGCATGACGTGCCAGCACATTGATGCCTGCACCGCCGCGCATAAAATTAAACACCATCTGCCTGGTTACTTCTTTGGGAAATGCGCTCACCCCTTCCGCAACCACACCGTGGTCTGCAGCAAAGGTAACTATTCTTTTCCGGGAAATGACCGGACGCGTCTTTCCCGTGATACCCGCAACCTGTTTGCCAAGCTCCATCAGCCGTCCCAGGCTTCCTCGCGGTATGGCAAGATTATCAAGCCGCTCCTGCGCTTTCTGCAGAGACGCCGCATCAAGCGGCCTGATCATTTTAAGTGTTTCTTCCAGATTCACCCATGTCTCCTTTATTTCACCTTCCACCTTTCCACTTTTCACTTATCACTTTTCACTTTTTTCGAGTCCCGAATATAATCGAAGAGCCCCCACCCACCTCTGCGGTCTTTATATCTGAAAGTCCCGCAGACAGCATCCAGCGCCCGAGCTCTTCCTGTTCGTGGCATCTGCCAGCGGGTGTTCCAACCAGCATGGTCATATCAAACAGCGCAACAGCAACCGGATTGCCTGTACCGGCAATGTAGTCATGGATTAAAAGCGTTCCCTTTTTCACCAATGTTTTTGCCGCCTTTTTAATAAGCTTCCGGACTTCAGCCGCAGCGTACATGTGCAGCACATTTGAAATAAACACCAGATCGTATGGTTCTGCGGGAAACGGTTCTGCAAGGCATTCTCCTGCAACGACATGGACACGCGCCTCCAGCCCGCAGTGCCTGATGTATCGTTTAGCATGGGGCACAACCGGCTGAAGGTCATATACCGTTGCTGACAGATTTTTATTTATCTGTGAAAAGGCAGCGGCATAGGTACCCATGCCGCCGCCCACATCAAGCATGCAATGATAGTTTTTCATTGGCACTGCACGGCTTATCAGAGCGCTTTTTATGCGGCCTGCGGCATGCATGGATAAAAGGTATCTCCTGAGCTGCTGCGGGTATCTCTTGAGTACTGAACCCGGGGGCGTAAGCATGCTCCCCTTTTTTAAGCACTGATGCAGCTGCGACCAGGGCCGCATGAGCGTTTCATTATGGATAAACAGGTCTCCGCAGTATGTCATACTGTGCTGCGACAGATACTTCCCTGCAAGCCGCGCGTTTCCGTACCGGTTGCCGCTGTGCTCTATTAATCCCAGAGCCTGCAGCACCCCTAAAAATCGCTTGAGAGCTGTTTCTGAAACCTTTACCCTTTCAGCCAGCGCTTTAAGCGAGACTGATCTTTCCCCGATTGCTGAAAAAATCCCGAGCCGCAGCGCCTCAAACAGAACTGATGAGATCTGATACCCGGAAGCAAGGGTATAAAGCTCCTGCAAATGTTTTCGTTCTTTTTCCATCACAGCTGGCATACACGCTCTGAAACAATAAGCCCCTCAATCACATCAGATGCACGCTTTTCCCATGTGCGCCGGTCATCATTATCACCGCGCATTTCCTGCAGCTCAAGCCTGCTCAGCACCTCGCCAAACATATACACCAGAAAATCGTTAACCCTCTGCGAAGCTCGCGTCTGTTCTTTTTTCCAGTACAAGGGTGATTGCCTGTTCTGCATTAATTTCAAGAGATCCCTGCACACCTGTGCCATAAGGTCAGCAAGGAACTGCACCGGCTTATGCGAAAAGCGGTAATGTCCCTCATATCCGAGAGGATCTCTGAACTCGAGCCGCTGCTGTTCTTCCAGAAGCTTGAAATGGTGCGTCCCTCTTAATACAATCTCCCGGTGATAGAGGACATTTGCCGTACCGGAAAGCACATCCAGCAACCGGTTAGCCTTAAGAAATTCAAAGTTAGCCCGCACATCTTCAAGGGTTGAATCCGGCTCAAACATGATGAACCCCGGGTTTGGCTCTATGCCGTGGCTCTTCAGCAGTTTCACCGCTTCTTCACTTTTCTTCCGGTCTATCCCCTTTCTCATGCGTTTCAGAGAAGCTGGCGATGCGCTCTCTATTCCCAGGAATACGTGCCGTAATCCGGCGCTCACCATAAGAGATACCATTTTTTCATCAAGGTCATTACACCTGCACTCAATACCAAACTCAAGCTGAGGCAGGTTTTTTATACTTTCAAATATGGCGGCAGACCTTGTTCGCCCTGCAGCTCCCGTCCCAATAAAATTTGCATCTACAAAATAGATATATGGCTCAGGCAATTGTGAGATAATCAGATCTATCTCTTGCGCGATATTTGCGGGAGAACGTCCTCTCCAGCAGCACCCGTCTCCATAAAAATTATTAATGCAGCAGAACACGCAATTTCCGTAACATCCCCTGCTTGCTAAAATATTCCCCCCGATTTTTTTTAAAAACAGCTCACTTCTGTCCGGAAACGGCAACGCATCAAGATCAGCTATTAATGCTCTGTTTGCCGTTGTTTTAATCTCACCATCTTTTCTGAACGCAATGCCGGGAATTTTTTCAAATGCAATGGTACCATATTGAGCATGGTTAGCTGCTATATCCGCAAATGTTTCCTCTGGCTCTCCGCGTATTATGCAGTCTATGAAAGGGTAGTGCTGCAAAATTTCCCGGTACGAAAATGTTGGGAAAAACCCGTATAAAATTACCGGCAGCTGCTTATGATTCTCTGTGAAGTTGTGCAGGAACAAAAACAGCTCATCAGTCTTCTCCCACAAATAAACTGCATTCACACCGAGGATATCAAAACGCAGAGTCGCAAGCTTTTTGCTGCATTCCCTGAACGAGTCCCTGCTGAGAAAAGCATCGTAAATCTCTGTGTGAAAACCCCGGCTTTTAAGCTTCGCTGAAATATAACCGCTCAGCAGGCATGAGGAAAGCGGCGTATTTGCAACATCATTGAAATGCGCTGAAGATGGCGGGCGCGGAGGCTCAAGGAGCATAATGCTTAATTCCATAAAAGTATTGCTTATTCAATAAGTTTTGATTATTGCTTATTTTTATGGTTTAACCTTAACC
>CAIYCZ010000375.1 GCA_903924805.1 uncultured delta proteobacterium
ATAGTGTCCTTGAAGGGTTGAAGCAGAAAAAATTTCTGTAGACCTGTTATCCGAATAATGTCAATGAAGAACGTGCGCCCTCTGTTGTATGTAATAACAAAAGGCCGCCGAGTATGCATTCGGCGGCCTTTTGTTTTTACTTCTGCAGGGATAGGCTATTTCACTATCTCAATTTTCGCCTCTTTCTTGAGGGTTGCAACATAGTCAGTCATAGGCTTCTGTGCCTGCTGTTGTTTCAGGTAGTCACCAATTTTCCCCTTCACATCATCAAATTTTATGGTTTCTACCGGCTTGAGGTCAATTAATTTTATTATGTGGTAGCCGAACGGGGTCTCAACCACATCGCTTATTTCATTGGGCTTAAGGGCAAGGGCAGCCTTTTCAAACTCAGGCACCATCTGGCCCTTGCTGAAATAGCCCAGGTCGCCTCCCTGGGCGGCGCTGGGGCATTTTGACTCTGTCTTTGCAACCGTTGCAAAATCCTCTCCTTTGGCAACCCGTTTCCTTAAAGCCTGTGCTTTCTCTTTGGCCTTTTTCTTTTCTTCAGGAGTTGCTTTCTGGTCAACGCTTATAAGGATGTGGCTTGCCTTGATACGCGCCTCTGTTTTAAATTTGTCAGGATTTTCATCATAGAATTTTTTTGCATCAGCGTCAGTGACGTTTATTTTCCCCAACACTTCTTTTTCCAGAAGGGTGTTGATAATAATATTTTTCCGGGAAAAATCCTTCAGTTTTTTTTCGGAAAGGTTGGCAGTGGCAATGGCCTTTTCAAAATCTGCCTGGGAAGGAAACTGTGATTTTGTCTGGGCAAGCTTTGCATCGACCTGCTTGTCAAGGTCCTTTATGGTAAGTTTCTTTCCCTTCTGATAGAGGAGTTCCATGCTGATAAGCTGATCCAGAGTTGCTGTCTCCATTTTCTGCGTCATCTCCGGGGATACCGGTTGCGGGACGCGGCTCTGTGCCATCATCTGCTGCAGTGCCTGGTCTCTTTCGCCCCGGGTTATTGCAACGCCATTCACCTTTGCAAGCACTGCCGTTGGTGAGGGCTTTGCAGCTGTCACAGCCGTATCCTTAGGGGAAGGTTTCTCTTCGCCGAAAGCTGCTGCCACCTGAACAAATAGCAGAATGAGTATGGAGCAGAGCATTGTGCTAATGAAATTTGTTAAACGATCGGTCATTTTATCTCCTTTACCTGTTTGTGCCCTGCGTGTTACCATGATGGTGTTTTACGTCACAGGGCGGGGTTCCTGAATTTGGTTGCGTGTATAAAACATGCCTCCTGACCCCGAAGTTGTAGGACCAGGAGGCATAGAAGGTTTGATTAACTGCTACCTATGTACGTTTATTTTGTAATAATATATACTAATTAGCGTAATAAAACAAGCATTTAAATTGGAGCACGATGGTTAGCTGAGGAATTTTAGGCTCAGCAATGCAGGGGAGAAAGCGATTGCAAAAAAAGCCAGGATGATGATAAAAAAGAATCGTTTAAAAAGCGAAAGGAAAAATTGCCTGCTATTGTTTTAATGATTCATCAAGCTCCTCCACCTTTTTTTCTGCATTTTTCTGAATGTCACGGGCTTTATTGATAGGCTGCTGAATCCCTTCTGCTGCTTCCTTTCCCGCCTTCTCGGTCATCTGTTCAATCTTCCCTTTTTCTGGTTGCTCATTTTCGCTTTTTGAACAGGCGGAAAAAGTGCTGCACAAAACAGCTGATGCTATGACAGCGTATATCAGAAGTCTTTTCATAATAACCTCCGTAAGGAATTTTTCATTATAGTATAACTCACCTGCTGAACATCTCTTGTATAACAAGTTTTACATAATCTAACAACTGTTTCCAGGCACCTCATTAGACACGGGACACATAGAGCAATTTATTTGATTTATTGATAGTCTGCAAGTATAAAAGATAGAGACGCTTTTTATTGTATCCATCTGAAGAGGGAAGAATGATCATTCTTGGTTTTGCTGATATTCATGGCATCCCGGCATCTGATGCAGAGGAGTATTAGGCGCTTAAGACTAAATTTCTTGCAAATAGGGAAAGAAAAATTAAAAATCTGGAACTCAAGAAATCAGGAAATTTTTGTTTTTACCTTTGTGAGTTCCTCAAGTTCCAAATTCAATCTTCTTTGTTCCTTTTTTAGTCTTTGCGGTTAACTTTGGTTCCGGCTTGTCCGGGTTAGAACATCACGGATAAAGAGTTTATGAAAATTGCAGCAGTTTTCATTATCGGATTCGTTGGTTTTGCTGTTCTCATGTATATTCTGCAGGATACCCTTATATTCTTTCCTGTACGAATCGGAGGAAACACCCTCCAGGTCATCAGAAAAGCATATCCAACTGCAGAAGAAGTAGTCATTACATCCGCTGATACTATAAACCTGCGCGGGTGGCTGGTAAAACCGGCAGGTTCAGGGAAGTCCCCCTTGGTAATCTATTTTGGCGGCAATGCGGAAGAAGTGTCCTGGCTTATCGAAGAGGCCCATCGATTCAAGGGATGGTCATTAGCCCTGGTGAATTACCGGGGCTATGGCTTGAGCGATGGCAAGCCGGGAGAAAAGGAGCTGTACAGCGATGCCCTTTCTGTCTATGACTATTTTGTAAAACGGGATGATATTGATAAAGAGAGAATTGCTGTCATGGGAAGAAGCATAGGGTCCGGGGTTGCCGTGTATCTGGCACAATACCGGCCATTAACGGGGGTAATCCTTGTGTGTCCCTTTGACAGCCTGGTGAGCGTGGGGGTAAAGCACTACCCCTTCATGCCGGTTTCACTGCTGTTAAAGCACCGCTTTGATTCAATATCCCGCGCCTCTTCTGTTAAGGTGCCCATGCTGGCGCTGATTGCCGCTGATGATGAAATAGTACCCCGCGAAAGCTCCCTGCGGCTCATTGAAAAGTGGGGCGGGCAGCATACGCTTAAGATGATTGAAGGCGGCCACAACACCCTGCAGGAATACAACGGATATTGGGAAAGCATCCAGGAATTTTTAGCAGGCTATTGAAAAACACCCATCTGCTGCGTTGCGCTCATCCCTCGTCATTGCGACGTACCGTGAAGTACGCCTCATTCCTCATGATGTCGCGCGCCTTGCATCTGAATGTTTTTGACCAGCCTCAAGAAAAACCACTTTTTCAACAATCTGATAGGGCAACGATGAAAGAATTTAGCCACCGAAATACACAGAATCACATAGAATAAATTTATCTTAAATCTCAGAAAATTTCTGTGAAATTCTGTGGCTTAAATTAACCCCCTGAATCCCAGCCCCCGGTAGA
>CAIYCZ010000376.1 GCA_903924805.1 uncultured delta proteobacterium
ATAACCAAAGAGTTTCTCCAATCGATAATAGACAGTATTAAGGACTCGATAAAAATCGTTGATAAAGACCGCACCATAATTTTTATTAACAAGGCTGCACGGGAAACTGTCGGAGAAAAAATTGTGACTATCCTCGGGAGCAAATGTTATAAAGAATTCTGGCACCGGGATGGACCGTGTCCCCATTGTATGATGGACGAAACATTCAAAACCGGGCAACCCCAGAGCGCAACGGTAAAGATTGACAGCTCAGAAGGAAGCACCGTGACTGTTGAATTAAACACATTTCCGATAGAGGATGATCGGGGAGAGATTGTCTATGGCATTGAAACCATTCGTGATGTCACCGAGCGGGAGATGCTCATGAACGAGCTTGTGCAGAACCGGGCTCTGGCTATTCTTGGAAAATACTCTGCAGAACTTACCCATGAGATAAAAAATCCGCTTAATGCCATAGCCATCCAGTGCCACCTCATCCAGAAGATTGCAGAAAAGGTTAAAGGGAGCCTGCAGAATGAAGTAAAAGACATAGTGCGGGTGCTCAGGGAGGAAGTGGAGCGGCTCAACAACCTGAGCAGAGAATACCTGCAGATAACCAAATCTCCGCCGCTGGAACTCGGGAAGAATTCCATTCAGCAGGTTATTCAGGACGTCTGCGATCTGGTACAGCCCTATCTTGCGCATTCCCGTATTGACGTGAGGACAGCGCTTGACAGAGAGCCGGTTGAGATATTTATTGACAGCAATAAAATGAAGCAGGTCTTTCTGAATATTATCAACAATGCGGCAGAGGCGATGGCTCAGGGAGGAATGCTGTCCATTTCAATGCACAAAAAACCGGCATCCCTGGTTGTTGCCTTCAGTGATAATGGTGGCGGAATACTTCCTGAAAACAGGGATAAAATTTATCAGCCTTTTTTTTCAACCAAAAAGGACGGCACTGGCCTCGGCCTGACCGTGGCACACAATATTGTGCAGGCGCATGGAGGCTCCATCTGGTTTGAAACCGGCACGACCACCACATTTTTTGTAGAACTGCCCAGGGCTGATGAGGAAGAAAATATAACCATAACGGGGTAAAACAGACATAAGGGAACCTCTAATAATTCCCAAACTGTCACTCCCGCACCCATTTTCATGAGTGTAAACTCCAGCGGGAGTCCGGTAATTTCAAACAGATATAGATTCCTGCCTTCGCAGGAATGACATTTTTAGAGGTAGCCTTAAGGCTCAAATTCATGTGAAAATGGAAAAAATAAAAATCTGGAACTCAAGAAATCAGGTTTTTTGTTTTTACCTTTATGAGTTCCTGAGTTCCAAATATAAACTCCTTTGAGCCAATTGCAAAACTCAAAAATATTTTACATAAAAAACAAGAAGGACTCAGACAAAGACTGCAAAATTTCTTTTCATCCGAATTGATTCCATATATATATGGGCATTATTCCATACAAATTACTCCATGCTGACCAGCGTGACCCAAAACATGCAGGCAGAGGGGGATTTTTATTTAGAGACCCTGTAGCGTTGCTGCGGGGTAATGCACACTAAAAATGCGGGGCATAATCTGATGGAAAAACCCAGAATTTTAATGGTGGATGATGATAAAAATACCCTGCAGGGCTATTTAAAGGCCCTCAGCCAGGATGAATTTCTGGTAGAGGGAGCATCTACCGGATTTGAGGCCCTTAAAAAAATTGACCAGAAGTCCTTTGATATAGTGGTATCTGATATCAGGATGCCGCAGCTTGATGGTATTACCTTACTGAAGGAATTGCAGAAGCGCGATGCTGACATAGCAGTTGTCCTGGCTACTGCCTATGGCACCATCGACAGCGCTGTTGAAGCAATGAAGCTCGGTGCCGAGACGTATCTGTCTAAGCCTGTCAATATTGAAGAGCTTGAAATACTTATAAAAAAAATCTGGGAGAAAAAGCAGGACCACCGGCAGAACCTCGAATTAAAGGACATCCTCAAAGAGAGTTATAAATCCTCCACAATTATCGGCACTACGCCCGTCATGCAGACCCTGTTGAAGACCGTGGAGCATATTGCACCAACGGATGCCTCAGTACTCATCCAGGGGGAGACCGGCACCGGCAAGGAGCTGTTTGCAAGCCTTATACATAATAACAGCGACCGTGCAGAAAAACCTCTGGTGGTACTTCACTGTGCCGCCCTGGCTGAGGGGGTGCTGGAGAGCGAACTGTTCGGCCATGAAAAGGGTGCGTTCACCGGGGCCATTCGCGAGAAGCCCGGAAGATTTACGCTTGCCCATGGCGGGACACTGTTTCTCGATGAAGTCGGTGAGATGAGCAACAGCACCCAGGTGAAACTTCTCAGAGTCATAGATACAGGGGAATTTGAGCGCGTCGGCGGAGAGAAAACCTGCCGGGTGAATGTGCGGATTATTGCGGCAACCAATAAAGATTTAGAGGCAGAGGTGCGCAAGGGAAACTTCCGGGAAGACCTCTTATACAGAATCAATGTTATTGTGTTGTATATCCCTCCGCTTCGCGAACGGAAAAGCGATATCCCGCTGCTCGCAGACTATTTCCTGATGAAGTATTCTGAAAAGAACAGGAAGCCCATAAAATCGTTCACCCCACGGGCGGTGGAACTTATGCAGGAATGCGACTGGCCGGGCAATGTGCGGGAACTTGAGAATGTGGTGGAACGGGCGGTAATACTCTGTAAGGATAAAGCAATATCTCCGGCGCTGCTTCCGCTTTACATGACAAAAAACGAGCACAGCGAGGCTGATGGATCAGCAGAACTGAGCATACCGTTTGGCGTTCCGATGAAAGATGCTGAAAAGATAATTATTCAGGAGACATTGCGTCGGGCCAAGGGTAACCGGACAGAGGCTGCCAAGCTTTTAGGAATGAGTGTTCGCAAAATTGAATATCTCCTTAAAAAGTGGAAGGTATAACATAGCAATCCTGCAAAAATTTCATAGTTTATTTTGAACCACTCCCCAACCCTGCAAAAATTTCGTTTTTTCGGAATCCGCTATTTAATCCCGTAACTATCCAACCTGATAACGCAGTATAACTGTCTTAATTTACGAGACAAAGAGATACTCATAAAAATACAAAAGAATAATCCTCCCCTGGTATGCCTTTTGCTTTATATTTTATTTAAAAAAAAGAAAGGGTGAACAGTATGGAAACAACATATGCACTGGAAGAGCAATTAGTTGATACTATATCAGGAGAAGATAAGGAGCCGTTGATAGAAACAGATGAAGTTATGGATGAGCCACTTGATATAGATGTCACTGATAAAAAAATATTGAGTGACAGGGATATAAATGTACTTTCCTCATACCTGAAGGAAATGAGAAATAATTCTCTTGTTACCGCCCAGGAGGAATTAATCCTCGGTAAAGAGATGATGGATGAAGAGGAGAAGAAATACAGCCTGACAGAGCAATGGATAACTATATTTTCAAAATCGATAAAAGAGCGATCCATAAAACCGCCGGTGGGAATACAGGGATCTGGATACAG
>CAIYCZ010000377.1 GCA_903924805.1 uncultured delta proteobacterium
ATCATGAAAAAAGTATTAAAAATCATCGGAGCAGTAGTACTTGTTATCATCATAGGAGTAGCGATATTTATTATGACCTATCAGCCTAAAAAATATTCTGATTTTGGCGTATATGCCAACCTGCGCAGTCACGTTACTGTGCTCCTGCAGAAAGAGTATAAGGCAACCGAGCGGCCTATTACCAGGGAGTTCAAGGATTTTTCCCTGGAGCTGGCGTTTCCGTACAGCAAGCTTTTCGGCGGCAAATACCTGGGCATTCCCCTGGCGTCGTATGAGAGCGACCGGATAACGGCAGCTACCATCAGCCAGTTTGAGGTTCCCCCGAAATCAGGCTACTGCCGGGACTTTACCTTTAACCTGCGGCCGCGCTTTGCATTCAAGGCCCCCATTATGCACATTGATTTCATGAAGCCGTCGCCGGGACTGCCCGGTCTGTGCAGCATGGACTTTTTTGACGTGGACCCGGAGGCCATTAATCTTGAAGCCTTCTTTGGCCAGAATCTGGATGGAGTGAAAAGGGCGATGAAGCTGGTCGAGAAGTACCAGCGCACGGTCGAGCAGGGACGGGGCAAGATCACTGCCTATCTGAATCCCTATAAAACCAAATACCGCATGGAGTTGCAGGAGCCGAAGACAGAGGACGAAGCAGTGCGGAAGCAGTATTATGAAACAGTGGGGGAAGCATATAAGTTAGCACTGTCGGCTTATCTGAAGAGCCTGTACCGGCTCCAGCCCGACCCCGGCTATGCACAGCGGCATGAAGAAAAAACCCGGGCTTTTGTCCAGGCGCTCTATGACAAAGATTTTGCGGTGAACATGGGGAAGAAGATATTCAAAGACAAATTAAAGAAATACTGGATAGACGGGTTCTGGACCGTAGAGATAGATATGAAGGATAAGTAAAAAACAGACGGTGTGAATGTGTGGTTGCATTGAAGGTGCCGGTTCTCCGTATTAAAAGAAACCGGCACCTTTTTTTGCGGGTTATGTATAGTAATGGAGCCGCTTATCGTGCCATTAACGCCAGCCTTTGATGAACAATCGCTCAGGGAATATTTCCAGAGAATAACCACCAAACCGGTTTCTCTTGCCCTTACCAGCAACACTGTTTCAATGCTTTCGGTCAGGGAAAAAGAATCAGGTATTTCCATCAGGCTTCATGGAATGTTTTTAAACGCGGGGACTGATGTGCTTGATGAGATAGGTGAGTTTATAAAAAGAAAAAAGCGGCCAATCCCGAAGGTGAGGGAATTTATTCACCAATACAAAGCCTGCCTTGATGGGCGGAAGCCGCGCTCCATACGCATTAAAACCCGTGGCAGGTACTACAATCTTTTAGACATATTTGAATCATTAAATAGAGAGTACTTCAGTAAAAGTTTATCCCCGGTTATCACATGGGGCAAAAAAAGCCCTTGCTATGCGGTGAGAAAAAGAAGGCTGGGAAGTTACCAGAGAGATACGGACACCATACGGATAAGCCCGCTTCTTGATAGCGGAAACGTGCCCCGCTATTTCATCGAGTTCATTGTCTATCATGAAATGCTGCATGCTGCCGTTGCCATTGAGACCGGCAGCCGCAGGCAGAGAATCCATTCAAAAGAATTTAAAAGACGCGAGAGGCTGTTTAAATATTACGAGCAGGCTTTTCAATGGGAACACCGGCAATGGCGTTCTTGATTTCATGTTAAAGTATTTATCCGCGCGGAGGAATCGGGCGGCAAGAGCATTTCTATTATATTTTACTCCATACCCTTTCCATATGATCTATACCGTTCAGCCACAGCAGGCAGGCTTTCAATGAAACGGGTGAGGCACGGGTAGGGAAACGTGATGGTTAGTTCATCATCAGACAGGCCGACGAATTTCCTCCAGGTAATGTCGCTGTAAGTAAAGGAGGGTTTCTTTGTGGCATACGGATACTGGATGGCAAACTGACACCCGCCGTTTCCGGCAAACCCGATGACCGGCTCACCCATCACATACGCATAGGTGCGGGTGATGATATCGGCTGAACCGGGGCTGCAAAACAGTATGGCTAAGTCAGGCTCCTGAAGGTCAATAAAGAGGCCCAGCTGGACGAAAGCATTTTTCTCTTGCGGAACCGGGATAAGCTTTTCCATGTTTTCACGATACCGCTCGGCCCGTTCAATGTCCGGATAATCATTCATCATTTCAATATGCATCTGTAAAATACGGGGGCTTTCTTCTGCGGAAACGGGCGGTGTTACACCGGTAGCAATAACCCCGCCGGTGCATAACTGGTTCTCTTCGTCAGTGCAGAATGTTTCACCGGTCTTGAGTACTTCACCTATCTGGGAGCAGAAACCGGGAAATGCCTTGCCTTCATATTTTTTAACGCGCCGGGGCAGCTCTTTCCACGCTTTAATGCCCACCATATTTTTTTTTAATCCCAGAACAGTTTTTATTGTTTCCTGAATTTCCCGATTGGTCATACGCGTCTCCTCTCAAGAGAAATGGGGAAAAGTTTAGGGCCGCATCTTCATCTGTCACTTAACCTCTGAAGCGGTGCTTCATTGCTCACCGGGATTTATCCAGTCAGCACTATCTTAAAGCCTGCTTACTAAATAAAATTTAAAATAGCAATGGATTTTTATGTTATATAAAAACAGATACAACGTCCTTTGAAATCCGGAACTCGCACAATCAGGATTTTTTGTTTTTTATCCTCATGAGTTCCTCCAGTTTCAAATTTAAAATTTATGCAGGGAGGCATGTTATGAAGCTCATGGCTGTTATCGGCAGTCCCCGTAAAGGCGGCAATACCGAACAACTGGTTGACCGGGTAATTGCCGGCTGCAGGAGCACGGCACAGGTAGAAGTTGAGAAATTCTTTGTCACTGATAAGCACATCGAGTACTGCAACGGCTGCTTAACCTGTACGTTCCCCCCGCCGGGAACCGGAACGTGTGTCATCAAAGATGATATGGATGAACTGCTGGAACACATTAAAGAAAGTGATGCCTTTATCTTTGGTACCCCGAATTACATGCGCACGGTGACGCCGGCCCTGCTTAACTTCCTTGCCAGGATGCTGCCCCTTTTGACGTATAAGGTTGAATATGATGGTAAGGGAAACATGATTGGCGCTGAGGGGATATCAAAAATCCAGGACAAGAAGGCGGCCATGGTCATAAGCCAGGGAGATCCCTTTTTCTCCTCTCCCCTGGTGCATATGGTTCTTGAAAGAAACTTAAGGGACTTCAGACTGAAGTTAGCAGGAGATGTCATCAGCCTGGGAAATCTCGACAAGCAGTCAGTGGCAGAGCGTGCTGAAGACCTGCAGAAGGCTTTTGAGTTAGGGGTAAAGCTTGCCATTGGGAGCGGATTTTAGCTGACGGAATTTGATAATGAGTGGAGAATAGGGACATCTGTCAGGTGCACTACCAGTATCTTTTTATGGCGGAATTGCCCATAGCTGATTGCAGAACGCTTTTATTAAGAGAGGTTTTTCATGAATAAGTTTCAGTGGCAGGATGGACTGATGGAGAAAATTGAGTCGTTGTGTGCAATCTTTCCTCCGGTTATAAAGAACCGCTGGAGGGACCGGCTCATGTATAACTCAGAAAAGATTGCAGCATATAACGGATCATCACAGGTGACAGAGGATATTTTCTGGAGGTCTGTCTATGAGGTATTCCCCGGCGGGTACGAGCCGCTGATCCTTAGAATAAAAGACCCGGAAAAACTGAAGGCAGACATGCTTCAGTCCCGCAACCAGGAGAATCTTGCGCCGGGCACAGAGCCGGTGCAGCTCACGCGCTGGGCAGGGAATTCACCTGCTCCCGCTGCAATCCCTCAGGGCAAAAAAATCCTTGCGGTCAATTCCTGCCTGCGCACGGGCGGCAATACTGATGTTATGATTGATGAGCTGGCACGAGCCTGCCGGGATAACGGGTCAGCAGTTGAGAAATTCTATCTTGGTGATCTCACTATTA
Source organism: uncultured delta proteobacterium (assembly GCA_903924805.1). Lineage (GTDB taxonomy): Bacteria > Desulfobacterota > WTBG01 > CAIYCZ01 > CAIYCZ01 > CAIYCZ01. Next base: position 3,960 of record CAIYCZ010000377.1, read on the forward strand.
AACCCTGCACCGGCTGCCGGGCATGCCGCAAGGCAGATGTGAAAACAATCTGCACGGTTAAAGACGATATGACGGAATTCATGTACGGTAAGCTGTATGAGATGGATGGTTTAATTTTCGGCTTTCCCATCTACACGGCGCGTGAAAACGGCATCATGGCAAACTTCATGGACCGCTGGGACTGCCTTTCAAACCCCTATCTCACCCGCACAATGCCCGGCCTGAAAAAAGCGCTTGTGGTGTGCTCATGGATGTGGCCGAATCCGGTTGCCTATGACAATATCGTGGAACAAATGATTATACTGCTCAGGCTGCACAGCGTGGAGACAACCGATGTGCTGGTGGTTTCCGGGACGCGCGGGAAAAAGCACGGCAGGGGTGTGGTGAAAAACCATCCGGAGATTCTTAGCACCGTTTATCAGGCAGGAATAGATTTTCTAAGGGCACCGTAACATCACCGTAATTAAGTCCCGGATATCGTCCCGCATTATTCCTCCTCAGCAGTAAACCGTCTTCATGGGTGATTTCGCATCTGGAGTTCCAGCGGGTGGGGGTGCAGGTAGTACTGGCTCTTAAGATACGGCTGGTCATATTTCCGCACGTAGTGATTGATAAGCGTCAGCGGCACAATAAGGGGCACGGAGCCGTTTCGATAGTGTTCAATTGTTTCAAGCAGCTCCTGCTTTTCATCCGCGGAGAGCTCGGCCTTGAAATAGCCCATCATGTGCTGGAGCACGTTGCTGTGCTTTTTGGGAGTGGCTTTAAGAGATAGTGATTCCATCAGGAGGGTCTGGTACCTGCTGTACAATTCCTGCAGCGAAAGGCTTTTGGCACCGGCAACCAGCTTTCCCATGTCTTCATAGTGTCTGGTGCTGCGGGAGCGTATCAGGAGCTTGTGCCGGGTGTGAAAATCCACTACGGAACCAATCTTTTTTTTCCGCTCCATTACATCCCGCCAGCGCCGGCAGACAAAAACGCGCTCGATGAAATTTTCCCGCAGCGCCGGGTCATGCAGCCGTCCCTCATCCTCGACCGGCACCAGCGGAAAATGTTTCATAAACGCACGGGCAAATATGCCCACCCCGTTTTTTGCAGGCATTCCGTTTTCATTATAAACCCTGACCCGTTCCATGCCGCTGCTGGGTGAGTTGCTTTTAAAGATGAAGCCGCAGAGGCCGTCCTTTTCCAGCCCGGCAACACGTTTGCGCGCCCAGGAAAGCATCCGTTCCGTATAATCCTTTTTGCTATTGACCGTGACAAGGCGCGGCGCAGCGGGATCGCCCACCAGGCGTAAAGCCTCCCGGGGAACACCAAAACCGCATTCCACTTCCGGGCACACCGGCACATATTCAATATAGTTACCGAGGGTATCGGTCAGAAACCGGTCCCCCTTGTGGCCGCCGTCATAGCGCACGTTGTTGCCGAGCAGGCAGGAGCTGATGCCCAGTTTGATTTTTATGTCCATTGGTTTCAGGTACAGTACGTTTATTGGGACGCAGATAAACACAGATTATCAGGATGATAAACTATCGCAGGACGTTACGGGTTTTTAAGCTCCTAATGTATACGTACACAGCACGGCGCTTCTGTAATTGATATGCACTGCCATTTTTATATCAATTCCCTCATTATTCATGTACTAAAATTTCTCCGAGGTATCCGTCCACGCTGACCAGGGTATCGTCCTTGAGCTGGCATGCACCGGATACCGATACCACTGCGGGAATATTATATTCGCGTGCAATAATGGAACTGTGAGAAAGAATCCCCCCTGATTCTGCAATGAGTGCTCCGGCTCTGGTAAAGAGCGGTGTCCAGCCCACATCTGAATAGGGGATCACCAGGACATTACCGGCCTCGAGTTTATGGAAGTCCCTGCTTCCTCTGATTACCTTAACCGGCCCGCGGTAGTAGCCTCGTGAAGTTGGCGTCCCCTTTAATTTGTTTCCTATGTGGTTCATAACGGGCGGGGGATGCTCTCCGTAAATTACATTGGGAAGTGTTATATTCTGACATTCATTCATTTCACGTTTCCTGAGGGCAATGGAGTCCGCACATATCCGTTCCAGGTAACCTTTTCTGACACTATCTTTTACTTCCTCAAAAGAGAGGTAAAAAATATCATTGCGATCATCGATAAAGCCCCGGTGTACAAATATATCTGCAAGGGCAAGGAAGCAGGTGCGCAGGAGGCCGAAGCCATACGCATAGAGAAAGCTCACCTCTTCCCGATACAGCCTGAATCTGCGGGCCCTGTGATATATCCGGCTCAGCAGAAGGCGGCGGATGGGAGACAGGTGCAGTTCCTCAAAACAGATGTTCCTGACCGGCTGATTTTCGGCCTGCTGGCAGGATATAATCATTTTGAGGATAACCTCCGGGTTTTCGTGCCACGGCACTGCAGAGAAATCATTGCCGCTGTCGCTCAAGTGCCCGAAGCGCTGTATAAAACGGGTAAACTCTTCCTGCAGGTTCTGGATGCCAGGCAGCCTTAAAAATTCTTCATAGCTGGAGCTTCTGACGCGATCCTTTATGTCTTCAGGGAGCTGCCGGTACTGTTGATTCATGACCAGAATGCGGATAGTCGGGTCAAACTGTTTAAGCTCATCAATATTCCCGGTCAAATCAAAACGCGCAAAATCAACGCCCACTTTCTTTAATTGCCATTTGAGCAGTGCATTATATAAACCCATGAGGAGCTGGACGATAATATTATAATAGGCAGTCTGCCTCGATAGGCTGAAAAGGTAGTCAATTTCGTTAATAAGCCCTGCCGTGCTTAATGTATCTACATCACCTGTGCGGAAAGCCTGGTATGTTTCCCTCATGGCAGGGAACAGTACGTTGAACCTTTGCGAATAGCGCATTTTGCTCAGTATTACGCGAAGTATCCGTGGCAGGCGCAGAAGCATTCTGGGTGTGGGCTTGAAAGAGGGCTTTTCCGATCCTTCCAGGTAAATGCCCATGAGGAACTCAATCGTCTCAGGCGGCAGTCCCAGCGCTGCAAAGATATTGCCTATAACCCCCATATTGAAATAGGCGTGATAATAGAAAGATTTGGCAAGCTCATTAGCATCTATGTCAAGTTCCCCCACCAGTTCAGAAAGAATCTCCTTCCAGGCACTGTTGACCATCGGGACATTAATTGACCAGACCAGAGGTTTTATTATGCCCGGCAGCACCTCTTTAGCTATATAATTCGAGTACACATTGATGTTCCTGAGCGAGGTGATCTCCCGCAGCTGGACCCAGTATATGGTTGAACCGTCAAAAGCCCATTCCAGATCTACCGGTTTACCAAACACTTTTGCAATCTCTCTGGTCTGACGTACGACTTCCTGAATTATTGCACGGGGTATGTCTTCGCGTTCGGGCAGCGAAATCCACTCTCCCCATTTATGAATCCAGCGCGCCGGGGTGACGCCTTCCTGAAGCAAAGCTTCACTGTTACCCCTGAC